>JBFZFJ010000165.1:0-18006 GCA_041306405.1 Verrucomicrobiales bacterium
ATGCCGCATCCCTTCCACCCGTTCACGCAAGAGCACTTCATCGCGCTCGGCATCGGCGCGGCGACGGCTGCGGCGTTTCTCCTCGCCGGGAAGCGCGGCGGAAACGGCCGCAACCTCGCAACCGCGCTGCTGGCCTTCCTCAACCTGAGCGCCTATCCGCTCGGCCAGGCGGCGTGGCTATCGTTGGACGCGCCGAAATCCATCGACAACATTCTGCCGCTGCATCTCTGCGACATCGCGGCGATCACGGCGGGCTTCGCCTTGATCACCAAGCGCCCGCTGCTCTGCGCGCTGACGTATTTCTGGGGGCTTGCAGCGACCTTGCAGGCGCTCATCACCCCGGCGATCACCGTCGGATTTCCGCATCCGCCCTTCGCCATGTTTTTCATCCATCACTTCGCGGTGGTCACCGCCGCACTCTATCTGCCGCTGGTGGAAGGCTGGCGTCCGCCGCAGCCGGTTTGGAAAAGCCCGCTCGTCATCTCCGGCTGGTCGCTCGGCTACCTCGGCATGGCGATGTCGGTGAACGGCGTGCTGGGCAGCAATTTCGGCTTCGCCTCGCGCCCGCCGGACAACCCCAGCCTGATCGACCACCTCGGCCCGTGGCCCTGGTATCTGTGCTCGATGTTCGCAATCGCGCTGCTGTTCTATTTCCTGCTCGTGCTGCCGTTCGCAAAACGACCCGGAAAGTGACAGAACAGGATCGGGTGCAACTCGCCCCCAAGGAACGGCGGTATCCGACCGCCGGGCGCATGGATAGCCCATGCTTGGCGGCTTCCCTCAGCTCATGATCACCTCATGCACATGGGCGGACGGATTCCGCCCTTCCTTGCTGCTGACCACCCGTTTCCGTGACACTCAACCTCGTCTTCATGCCGACGATCCGTCGCCCATCGAATTCCGCCAGAAATCCAGGCGCTCCCGGATGCGTTTCTCCATGCCCTGGTCGCCGGGTTGATAGTAAACTTTCCCCTCCGGCAAATAAGCCTGCGGAATGTGGGCACCCTCGTAATCGTGAGCGTAAAGATACCGCATCGACTCCTCGGGCTCGCCGGATGCCGCGGCGAGTTTCTTGCGGGTGTTCGTCCGCAAATGCACCGGCACGGCGAGCGTGCGGCCGTTTTCCACGTCGTCCATCGCCCGGCCCAGCGCGGCGTAGGCGGTGTTGGATTTCGGCGCGGTCGCCAGATAGACGGTGGCGTGCGCCAGCGGAATCCGGCCCTCCGGCATGCCGATGAATTCGAAAGCCGCGTGCGCGTCCATCGCCACCCGCAGCGCGTTGGAATCGGCTAGGCCGATGTCCTCCGAGGCGGAGATCACCAGCCGCCGCGAGATGAAACGCGGGTCCTCGCCGGCGTGCAGCATCTTCGTCAGCCAGTAGAGCGCGGCGTCCGGATCGGAGCCGCGGATCGACTTGATGAAGGCGGAAATCGTGTCGTGGTGCGCGTCGCCGTGGGCATCGTAAACCACCGCCTTGCGCTGGATGGATTCCTCGGCCACCGCCAGGGTCAGGCGCACCGCGCCGTCGTCATCGGGGGTCGTTAGGACCGCCAGCTCCAGCGCGCTCAACGCCTTTCTAACGTCACCGTCGGATTTCTCCGACAAGTGCCGCAACGCTTCGGGGGCGGCGACCACCTGGTATGCGCCCAGGCCGCGCTCCACGTCGGATAGAGCGCGTTCGAGGACGCCGATGACGTCATCCACCGGCACCGGCTCGAGCTGGAAAATCTGCGACCGCGAGACCAGCGGCGAGTTCACGTGGAAATACGGGTTGTGCGTCGTCGCGCCGATGAACCTGACGACTCCCCGCTCGATGTGCGGCAGCAGCACGTCCTGCTGGGCTTTGTTAAAACGGTGGATCTCGTCGATGAAAAGGATGGTCGTCTCGCCGCGCAAGTCGCGCCAGGTCCGCGCTTGGTCGATCTTCGCCCGGATCTCCGCGACGTTGGATTCCACGCCGTTGAGCGATTCAAACCGCGAGCCGGTCGTCCGCGCGATCACGCTGGCGAGCGTGGTTTTCCCGGTGCCGGGCGGCCCGTAAAAAATCAGCGAGGTGAAGCGGTCCGACTCGATCGCCCGCCGCAGCAGTTTCCCCGGCGCGAGGATGTGCTGCTGGCCGGCCACCTCTTCAAGCGAGCGCGGCCGCATCCGCGCCGCCAGCGGTTCGGCGGGGTTCGGCTTGTCGGTCAGGGCGGCGGGGGTGGTGAAAAGGTCGGACACGGCGGCGGTCCGGCACCATCGCCGCGGACCGCCCGCCATTCCAGCCCATATTTCTCCCTTCGATTTCCAAATTTCCAAGTTTCCTTAACTTCAAACCCCGATTTCATCGCTTATGGCCGGTTTTGGGACCAGTTGGCCGGTTTTGGGACCATCTAAAGCTTTCGTTATCCTGATTTTCAGGCAATTTGATTTCGTTCTGAGGCGCTTCGGCACCGAGGAGCTCTCAGCCAAGACGCCGAGTCCACACAAGTTCGTTTTTGATTTCCGGGGGGACGTCAACCGAACAGGACAAAGCCGAGTGGCTCTGAAAAAAGCGCGCGTTGCGAGATCCGGGGGGATATCCAACGCGCGCTTTTCTTTTGTCCATGCGCGGGGACGAGACGTCCATCCCTTCTATCAATCCTTCCGGTCTCCTCGCATCGCCCCGGTCGGCCTTCGCAACGGCCATTTCGGCACTCTCCACGCCTATTCCGGCATTCCCACGTCACTCCGCCTTCATCTTGGCTCGCGGCGACCGGTGATCGCCGCTACGCTACTCACCCGTCTCGTCGCTCTCAACCACGAGTGCGCCGCCGAGGAAAAGCGCGGCCTCATCCGCTACCTCCGCCCGGAGTATCAGCGTGGCGGCGATCACCGGTCGCCCAGCCCGCCGGAGGCAAGCATCCAACAAAACCTCACCGGCACGGAAACCTCCGAGCATTCAAAATCCAACATCTCTCCCGGCGTGGCCAGAAAGGCTGCCCGACCAAGTCGCCGACTGGAGAGGAACCGTTTGAACTACGCCGAAGAGCCGCAGTCATCCACTGGGCTGAAAAGAGCGGGCTGAGCGTCAAAGGATTCGTAAAGGCATTGGACTGTAGCGGCGATCACCGGTCGCCGAGTCTGGATGGCGATCCTTCGCCAGACATCGGAACGATTCATCCCCGCCCGCTAGAAAACCCTGACCGCAGCGGCGATCACCGGATCCTCCCACGCCTCGACAATTTTGCGTTCGTCAGGATTCAGCGCGTCGATCTGGCAGCGTTTGGCGAAATTCGCGCGGCCCGTGTCGTCGATGACCACCGCGACATCCGGCGTGATCCCCTTGCGGTGCGGGGTGTTTCCCGATGGCGTGTGATAGGTGGCGATGGTCAACCGCAACGCCGTGCCGCCGCCCAGCGGGATGATGTTCTGCACGGAGCCCTTGCCGTAGCTGACCTCGCCGACGACGGTGGCGCGCTTCAAATCCTGGAGCGCGCCGGCGGTGAGTTCCGAGGCGGAGGCGGACATCCGGTCGAGCAGGACGACGAGCGGATAGTCACGCTTCCGGCGTTGGCGGTCCGGGGTTTTCAGCGGTTCCGCCGACTCCCCGTCCCGGCCGCGGGTGGTGACCACGGCGGTGTCGGGCGGCAGGAAGAGGCCGAGGATTTTCACGGTTTCGTTCAAATCGCCGCCGCCGTTTTCGCGGAGATCGAGGACCAGGAATTTCATGCCGCTGTCTTCGAGTTCGTCGAGGGCGGCTTCCATTTCACGAGCGCAGCCGCTGCCGAAAGTCGCCAGGCGGACGTAGCCGGTCCCGCTTTGCTTGTTCCAGATCTTCGACTCGGCGACCGAGCGCTGCTCCACCACTCGATGAACGAGCGCGACCTCGAACGGTTGAGGGGCGGCCGGCGACTTGAGCAAAAAACGGGTGGTCTCGCCCGCGGCACGGCGCAGCGGTCCGAGCAACTCGGAAAAATCCACGCCCTGGGTTTTCCGCCCGTCGATTTCCAACAGCCCCGAGCCGGGCAAAACGCCGGCAAGCGCCGCCGCGCCCAGCGGTGAAACGGCGGCGATGTAAGGCCCGTCATCGCGCAAACCGAGGGTCATCCCGAGCGACGGCAGTGCCGGATTGAGATCCTTTTTCTCCTGCATCTGCCGAGCCATTTCCGGGTGGATGAACGAAGAGTGCGGATCGAGGCTGGCGAGCATTCCTTCGAGCGCGTGGTTGACGAGCCGGTCGTAAGCCAGCCGGTCCGCATCCGGGTGGCGCTTGCGGACCGCTTCGAGGACTTCCACGAAACGCTCGATCGCCGGATAAGCCGCCTCGTCGGGATCCGGCGGCGCGGCGAAAGCGACCGAGCTGATCCCGCAAAGCAAGCAGACGAATTTCATGGCCGCAGAGGTAACATTTGCAGCGGCGGGCGATAGAGAAAAATGATCGGCCGCCGCCAGGGATTTTTAAAATAATTTCGGTTGCGGGAAAGCGGGCTCGGAGTAGTCTCCTCCCGACTGCTGTGTACGACTATTTTGGTAGCTGGCCCGAACCGATATGATTGAACCGGGGTCATCTTCCGATGGACGATGTCACGCCTTTTCAGGAAGACGGAAAACCATTGGACGACCCCACTTATTGAGTTTACGGAACGTGGCTCACAGCGCCAAGGACGGCACAGCGGTCTTCTTTTTTCATGGCTTGATTTGACCCGGCCCTGCATGGTCTCGCGCGTGATGCGATTTGCAGTGCTTGGCAGCGGGAGCGGGGGAAATGCGGCGGTCGTCGAGTGCGGCGGGCTGCGGCTGATGATCGACGCGGGACTGAGCGCGAAGCAGTTGTCGCTGCGGCTCCAACAGGTGGGAATCGACCCCGCGTCGCTCGACGGGATCTTGCTCACCCACGAGCACGGCGATCACGTCCGCGGGCTGAAGGTTTTCCTCAAACAGAACCCGGTGCCGGTGTTCACCACGCCGGCCACCGCGAGAGTGGTGCGGGAGTCCGGGATCGAGGGCGGGACGTGGAAATTTTTCGAAGCGGGCCAGGTGTTCGCCATCGGCGGCATCGCGGTGGAGACCTTCGCGATCCAGCATGACGCGGTGGACCCGGTGGGCTTCGTGGTCGGGCACGACACGCGGCGGCTGGGATTCCTATCAGACGCGGGGTTCGTCACCCGCAGCATGACCGAACGGCTGCGCGGGCTGGACGGGATTTTCGTGGAGGCCAACTACGACGAAGGCCTGCTGGAGGCGGACACCAAGCGGCCGTGGTCGATCAAACAACGGATCAGTTCGCGGCACGGGCATTTGTCGAACGGCCAGGTCACCGAGTTGATCCGCGACATTTCCCACCCGGCGCTCGGGCGGGTGGTGCTCGGCCACTTGAGCTCGGACTGCAACACGCCGGAGACCATTCTATCCATGCTCCGGAACTGCCTCGCGGAGCTCGGACACGGCCACGTCGGCCTGCACTGCGCGGGCCAGCACGAGCCGACGGATTGGTTTCAATTTTAAGGGAACGTCTGCCAGACCACGAAAGCGGCGGTGAGCAACACCAGCCCCGCGAACGCAAGCCGCAAGGTTCTTTCCGGAACCCGCGACGAGATTTTCCCGCCCGCCAAAACCCCGGCCACCGCGATCAACGAGAAGACCGCCGC
Organism: Verrucomicrobiales bacterium; assembly: GCA_041306405.1. GTDB lineage: Bacteria > Verrucomicrobiota > Verrucomicrobiia > Verrucomicrobiales > Akkermansiaceae > Luteolibacter. Next base: position 5,610 of record JBFZFJ010000165.1, read on the forward strand.
CAGCAACCAAGGCGTGGGAGCGTCGCCAAGATGGCTGACAAATCCCGACGCGGAATTGGCCGCGATGATGGCGAGCGAGGTGCCGGTGGCCACGCGGATCGGCAGGCGCGCGAATTTCACCAGCGCGGGCATCAGCAGGAAACCGCCGCCCACGCCGAGAAATCCGGTGAGAACCCCGACTCCCGCGCCCGCGAGCAGGCATCGCGCAGGGTGGCACTCCGGCTCCGGCTGAAGCAGGGATTTCCGCGGCACCAGCATCCGGATTCCTAACACGATCATCAGTCCGGCGAAGGAAAGCATGATTACCGCAGGCGGAACCAAGGGCGTCAATTTCGCGCCGAACACCGCGCCCACCATGCCGGAAAGCGCGAACATGCCGGCGGCTTTGAAATACACCTCCCCCGCCCTCGCGCGCTGCCAGGCGCCGGCCAGCGCCGCCGCGCCGACGATGAGCAGACTGAGCCCCACCGCATCGCGCGGCGGAATCCCGGCGAGATAGACCAGCACCGGCAAGGTCAGGATGCTGCCGCCCGAACCCGTTAGGCCGAGCGCGAGCCCGATGCCGACGGCACCTAGCAGCGCCAGGGCGTTCATGATTTCAGCTCCGCATGGATTTCAGCATAACCGCCATCGACGTGCACGACATCGCGGCCCTGGCTGGCCAGGTAGGCGGCGGCGATGCCGGCCCGGAGGCCGCTGCCGCAATGAACGAACAGCGGCGAACCCGACGGCACTTCATCGAGCCGCGCGGCGAGCCGGGTGTAGGCGATGTTCTTCGCGCCGACGACGTGGCCAGCGGCGAACTCATCCGCTCCGCGCACGTCGAGCACGTGCTTGCCGGCCTGAAGCTCCCGCGTGGAAATTCTCGGATAGCTGGAAACGAGACCGCTGGCGGATAGAGCTTCGTTTGCAGGAATCCACGCTTCCACCCGTTCCAGCCCGATGCGGACCAACTGCCGCACCGCTTCATCCAGCTGCGCCTCGTTTTCCAAGACCAGCAGGATGCGGGCGGCTTCATCGACATAAGATCCGGCGGCGACGGGCAGCTTGCCGCCGGGCATCGGCGCGAAAAGCGAGCCACGCAGATGTTTCTCCGCGAAGGCCGCGCGGTCCGCCCGCAGGTCGAGAACGACCCGGTCCTTTTGCCCGATCCACGGGCCGAGTTCGTCCACATCGATCCGGCTCGGGGCCGGGAGCTTGCCATCCGGCAAAAGCGCGGGACCGAGTCGGTTGTCGCGCTTCATCCGGGCGAAATAGCGCGGCGGCTCGGGCTGGCCGTGGAGGATGTCGCTCACGAACTTGTCCTCGCCGGCGGTCAGCGCCTCGCGGAAGGCCGGGTTGAATTTCCTTTCGTAACCCAGAACGCTGTTAGGAATCGCGCCGAGCGCCTTGCCGCAAGCGCTGCCCGCACCGTGCGCGGGGAGGATTTGCAGATGCGCCGGCAAGTCCGCCGTCGCCCGCAGGCTGGCGTAAAGCGTGCGAGCGCTGGGCTCCATGACTCCCGCCTGGCCGGCGGCGCTCTCCAACAAGTCAGGACGACCGACGTCGCCGACGAAGATGAAGTCGCCGGTCAGCAAGGCCATCGGCTCGTCCGCGCCGCCGCCAGTGTCGGTGACGAGAAAGCTCATGTGCTCGGGCGTGTGGCCTGGTGTTAGGAGCGCCTTGAATTCGATGTTTCCGACGCGGAAGACGTCGCCGTGTTTGAGAAAACGGGCGTTGGCACGGCCTTTCGCCCACTCGAACTGCCAGTCCGGCCCGCCTTCTTCCGAGAGATAGCCGGTCACGCCGTGGCGCTCCATCAGCTCGCGGGCGCCGCTCAGGTAGTCGGCATGGATGTGGGTGTCCGCGACGGCGGTGATGCGCAGGTCGTTTTCCGCGGCGACCTGGAAATAGCGGTCGAGATCGCGCTCCGGATCAATGAGGACCGCCTCACCGGTGCGCTGGCAGCCGATGAGATAGGCGTTTTGCGCGAGCGCGGAATCGGTGATTTGACGGAGAAACATGACGGTGGGGGGTGGAGGTTAGATCGAGCACGAGTTGCCGACGCACTTGGTGCCGGAGCGCTGGTTCCAGGGCATTTTCGCCAGAACCATCGCCATGCCGCACCAGTCGGTGACGCCGGCGAAGATCAAGCCGGCGCCAACGAAGGCGCTGAGGCCGTAGAACCCGGGATGCACCCAGGTGCCGAGAATCACGCCGAGCAGCACCAGCGACCCGGCGGCGATGCGCACCTGGCGCTCCAGCGACATCGCCTTCGCGCCCCGCTCCACCGGCAGTCCGGCGCTCTCCCATGCCGTGACACCACCATCGAGGATGACGAGATTCCCGCATCCCGCGGCGTGGAGTTTTTGATAGGCCTGCTCGGCGCGCTTGCCGCTGCGGCAGATGAGCACGCACTGCCCGTCATCACTGGAGGCGGACTTGACGGCGGCGGCGTCCAGCCGGTCGAGCGGCATCAGTTGCGAACCGGGGATATGGACCTCCCCATACTCGGCGGGCGTGCGGACATCGATGAGGGAAACGCGTTTGCCGGATTGGATTTCGGCGTTAAGTTGTGTGGCTTGAATTTTCATTGGCGTGAGTCGTAAAATAGCCATATCGCCACATAGTTATGCTTGCAACATTTATTTTCATCTGATACGCCTTTGTCCGTGAAACTCAAAGCCGACCAACTCGAACGCGTCGCCGCCTTGTTCCGGGCCTTTGCCGAGCCCACGCGGCTGGCGATCATCCAGGAACTGAAGTCCGGCGAGATGAGCGTCTCCGAGATTGTCGGACAGCTGCCCACCAGCCAGGCCAACGTCTCCAAGCAGCTCAAGCTGCTATACGACACGGGGCTAGTCACCCGCCGCAAGCAGGCGACGCAGGTGCTCTACGCGATCGCCGAGCCGATGGTTTTCGAACTCTGCGCGCTGGTTTGCGACAAGCTCAACCGGGACGCGGCGAGACCCGCCAAGTTGAGGTTCTAATTCTTGAACACCGGGAACCCCGCCGCTGGCCGGAGTTTCACGGGAGGCTCGATCGGGAACGATCCGGCATCACCGATCTGGTAAGATCCGTAGGCGATGGGGATGACGGTCAGCAGCAGCGCGGGTTCGTCCTCGTGGATGATCTTGGAAATGTGGACGACCGCCGCGCAATTCGGGCTCTTCTTAACCTCCAGGATATCGCCGGATTTGAACGAGCCCGCGACCCCTGGTTGCTGGGTCGGAAAGACGTATTCAATGAAAACCGGATACGGCATCGGCTTGGTGAAGTCGTCGGGCTTCACCAAGGCCTGCGCGCGAATGACGATGCCCGGATCAAAGAAATCCTTCTCGCCCAACTTCCTGATCTCCCCAACCTGATAGTCGCCCTCGACGTAGTTCAGAAGCAGCGGCCGGTCGAAGTTCGTGAGATAGTTCCGCATCAGCAGGGAGTTGGCGCGGACCCGCTGCTCCTCGGTGTAGCCGAAATAGCGCTTGTAGAGCTCCTTGGGCGCCAGCGCGTTGCCGTTAGGGACATCGAGCACCGTGTAGCGTTTCAGGACAGGCGAGCGGCCGAGCTTGCCGAGGATCTCGTAGTTTCTCGGAATTTCCGGGTGCCCGAACACGTGCAGGCAGACCGCCCAGCTAACGATCGCGAAACAAAGCGCGAGGGCGTTCGCCAACAACCACCAGAAATAGGCGGGACGGCTCGGCGGCGGCTCTTCAACAATGCGGGGCACGACGGCGTTGGATGTCAGGGTGTGCCGCAGGCCTCGCCGTCCGGCACCGCGTGGGCGCCCGGTGCTTCGTCGGAAGTTTCGAACGAAGTGCCGCAGCCACAGGATCTTGCGGCACGGGGATTGTGGATTTTGAAACCGGCGTCGGTCAGGTCGTCGGAGTAGTCGATTTCACAACCGCGCAAGCGGTCGAAACTGTCGGCGGCGACGATCACCCGCGACGCGCCGGATTCGACGATCTCGTCACCGGGCTCGGGATCGGCCACGTTCATCTCGTATTGCCAGCCGGCACAGCCGCCGCGGCGAACGGCGAGACGCAGGCCCGACTGGGCGGACTTGGCCTTGCTCGCGAGCAGCTTGCCGAGTTCTTCGATGGCTTTGGGAGTGACGGTGATCATGTGCGGTGGCGCACCCTAAGTGTTTCCCGGCGATTTGAAACCGGAAATCGGAGGAAGCTCAATCACGATCACTTCTTGCACCCGATGAAAATCCGGGATATTGGATTTCCCCTGCGTCGCGAAGTCCCGTGAACCCTTGATTTTCCGGCAATTCAAATCGGAAGAAAGGTCTTGACGGGTCCTCGCTGCGCCTCTTCATTCCGCTCCGCCTGCGATTTTTCCGCAACGCCCCTAGGCTAGGTGAAATCTGGCCTGTTTTCTGACTCAAGCGCATTTTATTCCATGTCCGCATCCAAATCTTCTTCCAAGAAACCCGCCGCAAAACCCCAGGTAAAGGTTTCTAAAACGGCAGCACCCAAGGAGGACCCGAAGAGCAAAAAGCAGGCCCCTCCCGTGAAGGAAGCCAAGTCGAAAAAACCGCCCGTCGTTGTCCCTGCTCCGAAAGCAGTCGCCAAGCCGGTCGTGAAGGCGGCACCGAAAGTCGTCGTCAAGACTCCCGCCAAACCCGCGGTCGAAGCCAAGCCCAAGGTGGTGGTCGCCGAGAAAGCCGCGCCGGCCAAAACGAAAAAGGCCGCTCCGGAACCCGCCGAGAAACCCGCGCCTGCCAAAACCAAAAAGGACACTCCCACCCCGGCCAACGCCGAAACCAAGGCCTCCGCCAGGACTCCCGAAGCCCCCAAGCGCCGGATCGACACCCCTGAAATCCAGGAGAAAATCCGCGAACTCATCAAACTCGCCAAGGAACAGGACTACCTGACCTACGACGACATCAACGAGATCCTGCCTAACGACCTTGTCGATCCCGACGACGTCGAGGCCATCATGGAGCGACTCCGCAACATGGAGTTCGACATCATCGACGCCTCCGAGGTGGACCGCTACAAGGACAAGAAGCGCGACGAAGGCGACGGCGAGGAGGAAGACGTCAAAGCCGACCAGAAGCTCGACATCCTCGACGACCCGGTCCGGATGTATCTCAAACAGATGGGCCAGGTCCCGCTGCTCACCCGCGAGCAGGAAGTGGAAATTTCCAAGCGCATCGAGGATGCGGAAATCGAAGTCGCCAAACACCTCCACCTATTCGGATTCGTCACCGATTCCTATCTGGAGCTCGCCGACAAGCTCAACAAGGGCAAGGAGCGCTTCGACCGCGTGATCCTCGACAAGAAGATCGAGTCCCGCGAGCGCTACATGAAAGGCCTGCCGAAGCTTTGCGACCAGTTGAAGCAGCTTCACCACGAGAACGACGACCTGTTCCGCCAGCTCTCCGCCAAGAACCCGCGCGGCAAGAAGAAGCTCGAGGAGGAGTTCCAGAAGAACATCCAAACCCTCAACCGCGTCTTCACCCGCTTCTACTACAAACAGAAAGTCGTAGAGGACTTCTGCGAGCAAGTGGAGGAATACATGCAGAAGTTCTGGAAATACGGCCGCAAGCTTCAGGCAGACCCGGAAGACAAGGAGTTTCTCACCAAGATGCGCGAGGTCCAGCAGCGCACTTGGCATACCCAGGAAACCTTCGAGGAAGCCAACAAACAGCTCCGCCACTGGCTCAAGGAAGCGCTCAAGGCGAAGACCGAGATGGTCGAGGCCAACCTCCGCCTCGTCATTTCCATCGCAAAAAAATACACCAACCGCGGCCTGTCGTTCCTCGACCTGATCCAGGAAGGCAACATGGGCCTGATGAAGGCGGTCGAAAAATTCGAATACCGCCGCGGTTACAAGTTCTCCACCTACGCCACCTGGTGGATCCGCCAGGCGATCACCCGCTCGATCGCCGACCAGGCCCGCACCATCCGCATCCCGGTGCACATGATCGAGACGATCAACAAGCTGATGCGCGTGCAGAAGCAGCTCGTCCAGGAATACGGCCGCGAGCCTTCCCCGGAGGAAATCGCCGAGGAAATCCACCTTCCCGTCGAGCGCGTGCGCGCCGTGTTGAAAATGGCGCAGCAGCCGATTTCCCTGCAAGCCCCCGTCGGCGATTCGGACGACACCTCCTTCGGCGACTTCATCGAAGACAAGGCCGCCGATAACCCGATGGAGGAAGCCGGTTTCTCGATGCTCAAGGACAAGATCAAGGACGTGCTCGACACGCTAACCGAGCGCGAGCGCGAGGTTCTCGAACAACGCTTCGGCCTCAAGGACGGCTACAGCCGCACGCTTGAGGAAGTCGGCCGCCAGTTCCAAGTCACCCGCGAGCGGATCCGCCAGATCGAAGCCAAAGCCCTGCGGAAAATGCGCCACCCGACGCGGATTCGCAAGCTGGAAGGCTTCATCGAGCTGCCGGGGGCGTAAAGCACTGCATCGCAGGAGTTTCCTTTCTGCGGGACGGTCCTGAAAACGCCTTTGGTGGAGTCTCCCACGCGCTAATGCCTGCCCAAGCCGGACCGGAGCGCAGCTGCCCCCGTAGGAGAATCAAATTCCCTTCCTCAAATCCCGCAGGGTCCACAGCATCCCTGCTGCGGCAGCCGCATCGCCGCGCATCTTCCTCGCCCCGTCCTCCCGAAACGATCGCGGGTGTTCGCAAACGCCTCGTTCACGAAAACCCTGCTTCCGATCACCGCCCCGTCCGTGAAATACCTCACCCGACAGCGCAGCATTTTGCCCCGCGATAGCTCGCCCGCACGCTCAGTCTCGCGCTCGGCGTCCGCCGCGCCCATGCCCTTGCGCGTCCGCTTCGTTTTTGCCGCCACGCCGTCTTCCACGATCACGCTCTTGAACCGGTCCTCCCACAGCCGCCCCGTCCGGGAATGCGCCCGGTTGAACCACTGGGAGAACCGTTGCAGCAGCCCCTTCATGAATTCTCCCAGATCGTGCATCCGGTAGGTGAAACGCTTGTGAATCGCCGCCACCGCCTCATCCAGCCCGCCTTCGTTCGCGTAAACCACCGTCTTGGCATCCGTCAATTCCTTGGCCACGCCGGCGACGAATGCCTCGCTGTATATCGCCGACAAGCGCTTCAACAGCGCCTCGTCCGACAGCCCCCCGTCCGCCATTGGCGGCACCTCCAAAAGAATATGGAAGTGGTTGTCCATCAGGCAGTAGGAATTCGCCCGACAGCCGGTGAACTTCTCCTGGAGTCGCATCAGCGCGCGGAATTTCTCCTTCTCCTCCGTCCCCAGCGCAAACCGCCGGTCCACCACCCGCGAGATCACGTGGTAAAACACCGGTTTCCCGGTGGATTTCCTCCACTCCGCCAACCACCGTGCCCTTCTGCTCATGCGGAAGAACTACCGGAGCGGGGGATAAATGACAATAAAAGACTCTGACTAAAGGCCTGTTCATTTATGAGAATTATCGACAGGGCCAGAACCCTCTTCGAGGCCGCGTTTCCCGCCGCCGAGCTCCCCGCGACATGGAGTCATGGCAACCGGACCTTTTCCATCCAGGACTATCTCGGGTTCATGCTGCTAGAGCTTTACGTCCCCACCTGCGACTCGTTGCGCGGCCTCTGCCGCGCCTCCGAACTCGAGGAATTCAAGCAGCACTACCGATTTTTCTCGTGCGGCGATAGCATGTTGCTGGTGTGACGTGTCTGGCCATAAAAAAGCCCTTCCCCCACTGCATGAGGGAAGGGCAACGTCCGAAAACCAATATTCGGAAATTAGAAGCCGAAGCGAAGGCCGAGACCTGCGAGCCAGTCTTTTTCAACGACGGTGTCGCCATAGACTTGGGCTTCGAGAGAAGCCACAACCGCAAGCCTTTCGTTCAGCTGGTAACCAAGGTTTGCTTCCAAGTAGCCGATGTCTTCCTCTTCCACGGAAGGGGATCCCTCACCGATGAAACCTCCTGAAAACGAGGAGTCCATGGTGAACGCGTGGGTATAGACTAACGAGCCAAAGAGTTGGCCGCTGGTGAACTCGACACCGAGATTCGCCAAGATCGCATCAGAGTTCAGGTTAGCATAAAAGAGATCCAGCTGCTGGGTTCCGTATCCGGCGCCCACGAACGCTGAAAAGTTTGGAGCGATCTCTTGGGTGTAGTTCAGAAGGATGCGAGCTTCGTCCTGATTGACGACGGATTCAGCCTCGACATGCTCGTAGCGGCCATCGAGGGAGAAGCCGTTGCCAAACAAGATGCCGGCGTCAAAACGACCGCCAGAAATGTCTTCGTCTTCGCTAACTGATCCTCCACCAAATCCTAATGATGCCGAGCCAGTGACACCTGAGACTTTGGCATAGCCTGTAATTCCTGAGGTTGCTGCGGGTTGCGCAGCCACCGTGGTGGATTGTCCTGCACTTGCAAAACCGCTGAGCACCAAGGTAGCAACGGTGGAACTGATAATTGATTTCATTTTCATAGTAGTTATTTTGCCTGAGGCGATTCCTAAGTAATATTAAAAATCAAGGCGTCAAGAAAAAAAACTGCAGAAAAAAAACTGCACTCCGTGGAAACCGGCGGTTTTTTTTAAAGCAATGGAAAGGTCGAGTTTGCCAAGGAAGAACAAGACCCGGATGCGCCGGGCTCCAAATGTCCGCAAGCCCATCGCATTCGCGATGATCCGGGCAACCCGTGAATTTATCCCCTCGGAAGCGGCGTTGGTCATCCGGTGCTTCAGATCGTTCAGCAGGCCCTGCAGCCGATTCTCCAACATTCTAGAGACCTTCTTCACCTGTTCGAGGTTGGAGCTGTTCACTTGCTTGCACCAGTCTTTGAAGAACTTCACTGCCGATCCCCCCGACGCGTCTTCCGTCAGCAGCCACCGGGCACAGGCGCAGGTGAAAACGGCGGGAAAATGACTTTTACGAGACAACAGCAATCACTCAGGGGCTGTGGGCGGGCGGTCTCGACGAACCATTTCGGCATTCTACATCTTTGGGGTCCGCGCAATGAATCGAATGCTTTAAGAATTCGCGTCCCGTCTATTCGCGGTTTCAATTTCCCATTTTGAACAAAAAATCCGCCGGCGGGACGGACCCGGCGGCGGATTGGGAAACAGAAGTGGTCGCAGACCGACGCTACAGATCAATGCTCGCGGCAGAACTGCTCGAAGCGGGTCAGTCCTTCGTTGAGGATGTCCAGCGTGGTGCAGTAGCTCAGGCGGATGCCCTCGTCGTAACCGAAGGCAATGCCGGGAACGGCGGCGACCTTGTAGCGGGAGAGCAGCTTGTCGCAGAGGTTCATCGATTTCAGGCCGGTGTTGCCGGTGTAAACGAAGAAGTAGAACGCGCCGAGCGGCTCGACCACGCGGATGTTGTTGATCGCCTTGAGACGGGCGAACATGAACTGGCGCTTGACGTCGTATTCGCCGCGCATGTCGTCGATGAACGACTGGTCGCCTTCGAGGGCGGCGAGCGCGCCGTATTGGGCGAAGCTGTTGGCGTTGGAAGTGGTGTGGTTCTGGATCTTCTCGATCGCGTCGGCCAAGGCCTTCGGCGCGGCGGTGTAGCCGAGACGCCAGCCGGTCATCGAGTAGGCTTTGGAGAAGCCGTTGACGGTGATGGTCAGGTCGTAGAGCTCCTTGCTGAGCGAGGCGATTGAAACGTGCTTCGCTTCGCCGTAAACGAGCTTTTCGTAAATTTCGTCGGAAAGGATGACGATGTCCTCTTCGAGCGCGATTTCACCGAGGGCGCGGAGTTCGTCGGCGGTGTAAATGGCGCCGGTCGGATTGCCGGGGGTGTTGATGATGACCATCTTGGTCGCCGGGGTCATGGCTTCCTCGAATTGCTCGGGAGTCATTTTCCAACCGGTCGATTCCTTGGTCTCGACGATGACGGGGACGCCGCCGGCGAGGCGGACCATTTCCGGGTAGGAAACCCAGAACGGCGAAGGAATGATGACTTCGTCGCCTTCCTCGATGACGGCAAGGATCGCGTTGTAGCAGGCCATTTTGGCACCGCCGGTGACGCAGATCTGGCTGGCGGCGTAGTCGAGGTTGTTGTCGACCTTGAACTTGTTCGAAAGCGCGGCGCGGAGTTCGGGGATGCCGCCGGCCGGGGTGTATTTGGTTTTGCCGGCCTGGAGGGCTTCGATGGCAGCGTCCTTGATGAACTGCGGGGTATCGACTTCCGGCTCACCGCCGGCGAGCGCGTAAACTTCTTCGCCCTTGGCGATCATTGCTTTGGCCTGTGCGGTGACGGCAAGCGTGAGTGACGGGGAAACCTTGGCAATACGGGATGAGATGCTTTCCATTTGAGCGCGCGATTGAGGATTGGGCCGCCAAACCGGGCGGAGCAACAGAATGTGCGCGACCCCGGCATGGGCGGAGGGCTTTTCTGAGGCTTCGCCCATGAGGTGGCAAGCGAAATGGTGAGCCAATCCTGAGCCGAAAACTCCGCTTGTCGGCGTGTGACGAAATTGTCACCTTCATGCCGTGATCTCACTCGCGAAGCTGTTTGGAAAGTCGGACCGGTTCTTTGAACTCCTTGCCTCCAGCGCCAAATCGGCGCACCAGAGCATCGAAGCCCTCGCCCGGTTGTTGAAGGAATCAAATGGAAACGTCTCGCTTGCCGAGCTGGCCGTGGCCCGTCGTAACGAGAAAAAGAACGCGGAAATCATCAGCGAGGAGTTGGTCAAGGTGTTCATCACCGCCTTGGAGCGGGAGGACATCGAGGCGCTTTCGAAGGCGCTTTACCGGATTCCCAAAACGGTCGAAAAATTCGGCGAGCGCTACGAAATCATGAACCATCTGGTGAAAGCGGAGGATTTCGCGCCGCAAATGGCCATCGCCCAGGAAGCCGCGCTGGTGGTCGTCCGGATGGTGGACATGCTCGCCAAGAGCCCGAAACTCGAAGACATCAAGGCGGAAAACGACAAGATGCAGGAGCTCGAGGGCCGCGCCGACCAACTGGTGCTCGGCTATTTGAAGGAAATTTACTCTGGCTCGATGGACCCGATCAAGGCCATGGCCATGCGCGATCTCTACGATCTGCTGGAAAAAGTCATCGACCGCTGCCGCGACTCCGGCAACGTGGTCTCGCAGATCGTCCTGAAAAATTCCTGAGGCTAGAACCGCATGAGTCTCGGAATTATCTTTTTGGTGATCTTCATCGCCCTGGTGTTCGAATACATCAACGGCTTCCACGACACCGCGAACTCGATCGCCACCGTCGTCGGCACGAAGGTGATGACCCCGCGGCAAGCCATCGCGATGGCCGCGGCGACCAACCTGATCGGCGCGCTCGCCGGCCATGCCGTGGCGAAAACCGTCTCCTCCGGACTGGTGGACGCGCAGTTCATTTCCCCGATGGTCCTCGTCTGCGCGCTGCTCGGCGGCATCGTTTGGAATCTCATCACCTGGTGGTTCGGACTTCCTTCCAGCTCCACCCACGCCCTCGTCGGCGGCCTCTGCGGCGCGGCCGTCGCCAGCGCCCATGACAACTGGCACGCCATCATCTGGTCGGTGAAAAAAGTGAAGGACGGCAAGGAAGTCATGGAAGGCGTGCTGCACAAGGTGATCGTGCCGATGATCTCCTCGCCGATCATCGGCTTCTTCGGCGGATTCCTGCTGATGGGACTGCTTTACTTCCTTTTCCAAAAAGCCCGCCCGCGCCTCGTCAGCCGCTTCTTCGGGAAGGCGCAGATCCTCAGCGCCAGCTACATGGGATTCGCCCACGGCCTGGCGGACGCGCAAAAAACCATGGGCGTCATCACCCTCGCGCTGGTGACCGCCACCGCGACCGGCAGTTTCCAGAACGTGCCTAACTGGCTTAGCTTCCTCCGCATGGACAAGTCGATGCAGGCCGAGCAAAGCATCAAGACGCTCCAAAACCCCAAGTCCACCCCCGACCAACTGCGCCAAGCCGCCGTCGTCCTGGAAACCGAGAGCGCCCGTCTGAAACCCGGCGAATTCCGCGAAGCCTTCCAAACGCTCTCCGCCAAAGCCCACGCCGCCACCGGCGATACCGCGGCATCCCAACGCCTCGCCGCGATGGCCGCCGCGACCCATCGGGAAGTCCTGGCAACCGAAGACGCCCGCTTCCTGCCGAAACTGCCCGTCATCGGCAAAATGGTCGCCGGGAAATTCACCGACTGGGAGAAAACCCTCGGCAAGGAAATGAGAGCCGCGGAAGCCGCAGGTAAGTCCCCTCTCGTCGTCGCCGCCGGCAAAGTCCGCGATCTGTCTCCCGACGTGCCAGCCTGGATCAAGATCATCTGCTCTCTCACCATGGCCGCGGGCACGATGGCCGGCGGCTGGCGGATCATCAAAACCCTCGGCCACAAGATGGTGAAGCTGCAACCCGTCCACGGATTCGCCGCAGAAGCCACCGCCGCCACCCTGCTGGCCGTCACCGGCAGCTTCGGCATGACGGTTTCCACCACCCACAGCATCACCACCTCGATCATGGGCGTGGGC
>JBFZFJ010000166.1:0-5795 GCA_041306405.1 Verrucomicrobiales bacterium
AAAACGTGATTTCTATCATTCATGACGGCCGGCAGGACAAGTCCGGGAAGGTCCGCCAGGGCACGGTTGTAGCGCAGCGCGTGGTCCCGGCGCAGCCTGTTCTCCATCTCAAGATGTCGCAGCCTGATGCGAAGCACCGCCGCTTGAATGCCATCCATCCGGCTGTTCCACCCCACCAGGGAATGGACGTTCTTGCGAGATTGCCCGTGATTTCCGAGCATGCGGATCTGGTTCGCGAGCTCGTCATTTCCCGTGACGACGGCACCTGCCTCGCCGAACGCGCCCAGGTTTTTCCCGGGGTAGAAGCTAAAGCACCCGGCATCGCCGATCAATCCGGCTTTGCGCCCCTTATATTCCGCGCCGTGGGCCTGGGCGGCGTCTTCGATCACCCGCAAACAGTGCTTGCGAGCGAATTCAAGAATCGGATCCATGTCGGCGGGCTGGCCGAACAGATGAACCGGAATAATCGCCTTGGTGTTGCGAGTCCGCACGCTCTCGAGAGCCGCCGGATTGATCGTGTAAGTCCGCGCGTCAATATCGGCGAAAACCGGCGTGGCGCCTGCCAGGCAAATAGCCTCTACGGTGGCGGCGAAGGTAAGCGGCACGGTGATCACTTCGTCGCCGGGACCGATTCCCAGCGCCAGCAAGGTCAGCCACAAAGCCTCCGTGCCGCTACCCACGCCAATCGCGTGCCGCGTGCCGCAGTAGGCGGCGAATTCGTTTTCAAACCGCTCGACGAACGGCCCTCCGGAAAAGGCCCCGGAATCGATGATCTCCCCGATGGCCTGCATGTATTCCTCCCGCAGAGGAGCGGTGCGTGCTTTCATGTCGAGAAAGGGAACCATCATGGATTTTCCGGGTTCGGCGGCGGAATGGGGCGGGCGGGATTTCCCACGACGGTCATGCCCGCAGGGACGTCGCGGGTGACTACGCTGCCCGCACCGACCATCGCGTTTTCACCGATGACAAGTCCGCCCAGGATGGTGGCGCCGGAGCCGATCGACGCGCCATTTTTCACCAGTGTCGGCTGACATTCCCAACCTGAATCAGATAAAGGCGCGCCGTCCTCCGCCACGGCGCGGGGCCGGCGGTCGTTGGCAAACATCACGCCGTGGCCAACGAAAACGCCGTCCCCGATGGTCACCCCTTCACAAATAAAGGTGTGGCTCGAAATCTTGCACCGCGCGCCAACTTTCGCGCCTTTTTGAATTTCGACGAAGCAGCCGATCCTTGTTTCATCGCCGATCTCGCAACCATACAGGTTCACAAGGCCAAAGAGCCTGACTCCCTCACCAAGCCTGACGTCTGACGCCACCCGGAGACCCTCATGATTGCCCTCGATCATATTTTGACTTGTGACCCCGGCCTGGATCTACCACCCATGCCGCGACTGCATGAAATGTCCGTGCCACCGAGGGAATTTCATCTCATCTGGCCGGGCCGTTGGGGAACGCCGCCTGCCGTGGGTTGCCTGCGGACGGCTCAAACCTCGCGCGTTGACTGCGAGCCTTCTTCTGCTGGGAAGCCTGGCACATCTGGAGCAGCAAAGCGGACGGAGTCCTCATCATGATGCCGATGTCCAAGGCAGGCGAAGCATGATTTGCATAATACACGTCCATGAGGTTCATTTCGCGGAATGTCGTCTGGTTCTTGCCATTTACCTGCCAAATGCCAGTAAGACCGGGAAGCACCATGAACCTTGCCCTCTGTTTCGCGGAAAAAAACCGATATTCTTCAGGTAGGCAGGGCCGCGGCCCCACCAAGCTCATTTCACCCCGGAGCACATTCAGGAGTTGCGGCAACTCATCAAGACCCGCAGACCTCAGGAGGCAACCGCCGGGGATCACCCTGGAGTCACAGATAAGATCCAGTTTGATCATCGGGCTGTTGGAAGCGACCAGATTCCTTAGATAGGCTTCATGCGAACTCGTGCCGCAGTCCATCTTCATGCTGCGGAACTTATAGAGCACGAATTGCTTCCCGCCCCACCCGATCCGCACCTGGCGGAACAAGGCGGGGCCGCGGGAAACCAGACGGATCCAGAGCACGATCACGGCCATCAAAGGCACCACAAATGGCAGGCTAATCGCGATACAAGAGACGTCCAGAGCGCGCTTCCATCCGAGGATTGGCGAGGCGGCTGCCAGCTGGCCAGGCTCCCCGCTTGCGAGGGTTCCGCAGCTTGCGGGAAATCCGCCTGAAGTTGCGGCAGAGGCCTCCTTGTGAATCGGAGAATCAACTCCGGACAAGGAGTTCGACCTTGAAGAAGCAGATGTCGTGGCTGTAACAAAAGTTGCTTCGAAGATAGTGGACATGGGCGTGGGGGGTGAGAGTGGGGGGAATGCACAACTACTGATATGGATATCATCTCCATGAAATTTCTCAAATTCCGGGTTCTGTTTTCGGGTGCGGATTTGGTCGTTCCGGGTGAAGACGCTACCGCCCGTGGTCGATAAAACGCTTATATCACTAAAATCAATTTTCGAAGGTCCGGTCAAGAGACAAATGTTTGTTTTATGGCGCTTGAAAAAAAACCCGGCGACACCGGCTTCAACAAAGATGACATACCGAGAAATAGCCCGCATTTGGGCGAGGATGGCCAGGGATCGTGGCAAAAATAACGAGGGTCGTGGGTGCGTTGCGTTCGCGAGACGCGCCTCCTGAAATGCACGGAAACCCTAAGCAAGTTTCATCAGCGGCGTAAGGCGAAACGACGAGATGGCTGAAATGAAGCGGATTCCACGGCTGTGAGCGATTGAGGCAGTGATTACTAATAGATTCTGTCGCGCGCGGGAGGCCGCCGACATCCGTGCCTGGTGGTGGGCATTGAGCCGCGCTCAGAATTGGATCCCAAGGCCGATAGAGACTTGCACCTGAGACCAGTCCTCCTGGCCGCTGTTGATCACATAAAGAATCTTGGACTGGAAATCCAAGCCATCGAGAAGGAACTTCCGGTTATAGGATAGGAAAACACCCATGCTATTGTCATCTTCCAGCGTGCTCGATGCAGCCCCGACTTGCTCATAGTTCGCAAAATTCAAATCAAGCCCAAGGCCCACAGACCCCCTGAGCAGCTGACGGTTCAGGGCTGTGGATATCATCAAATTATTGATCACGTAATCCACATCCGACGGTGACGGCACGGTGACATAGCGAATGGAGCCAACCCATCCGAGCTTTTCACTGATAGCATAGCTTGCCGCCAGGCTCCCCGTCATTCCGATCGAGCCATCCCCCTCGTCGCGGGAGTTTGTCGCGTATTCCACCCCGAGCGAAGCTGCGAGCTGGATTTTTTCTCGCAGCCGGTATTGAGTCTGCACCAAGAATTCCCACGAATCGCGAGCGCCCGTATTATCCGACTTCGCAGTGGCGTAGCGGATCGCCGGACCCACTCTGAAGCGCTCCGTGGCAGACCAGTATCCGCCGATGTAGGCCGTGTAGATTTCCGAGCCTTCGATCGAATCGTTATCATAATCCAACATGGCGGCCGTCAAGCTCGCGGAAAGAGACGTCCTCGGAGCAATCTGGTAGGAGCCATCAATGCCGGCGCTGAAGAGCGATTCGTTGACGAATTCTCCGATGATCTGGTCTGTTCCCGAATTCTGATCATAATTCACATGTGCCGAAACCACCGTTTTCGCGCCTGCGATTCTCATCGAGACCGCGCCGGAGTGGTCCGCTCCGTTGTATTCCGGGTTTTCCATATAGGTTCGAATGACCGGGCGATAACTTGCCTGGATGGAAAAGTCAGCCCCCCCTTCGGGATCGGTCCCATAGTTGATCCACGGTGCGAAGTTGATGCCGACCTCGCTCTCGGGGTCGTCTTCCGTGAGAAAGAAGTTCGAATCGTAAATGGAATCCACCCCCAGCCCGTAGGAGAAGCCGCCCTTGAAGCCCGGTCCCGTCGTTGACTCGAAGATTTCTCCGATGGGTGAAATCGCATCAATCCCCACAGTTTCCGAGTCCGCCATCCGGCTGGCGAAGCTCGCGGCCCGCACCGGATCCCATGCTGGAACGCACACGGCGACAGTGGCGATCACCCACGCGCTCGCTGCCTTGTTACTGGGAATTCGGGGGGGATTGGACATGGGTGTCTTTTCGATAAAGCAACGTTATCGTTAAAACATCGCCCTTGAAGTGTCAACATCATTCAACCTCTAACCTGGCGACGGACCTGGACGTCCGCCATCGAGCGTCCTGACTGTCCCAGTCGGCAGCAGAGCCTCCGGAGCCGGCTGAGGCCGCTGCAACCCATCGCGCCCGCCAGTTTAGCGGACGACCCGCGCGCCGCCGCCGCCGATTTGCTTTTCGACTTCCTTGCGGGTGACCATCGAGGTGTCGCCGGGCGTGGTCGAGGCCAGCGCGCCGTGGGCGGCTCCGTATTCGACGGCTTTCTGTGCGTCGTTGAACTCGAGGAATCCGAACTGCAGGCCGCTTGCAAAGCTATCACCGCCGCCGACGCGGTCCATGATTTCCAAGCCGGGGTATTTGCGGCTTTCGTGGAATTTCCCGTCGTGCCAGAGGATCGCGGACCAGTCGTTGACGGTCGCGGAAATGACGCCGCGCAGGGTGGTGGCGGCGACCTTGAAGTTCGGGAAGGTCTTCACCGCGGTTTCGATCATCGCCTTGAAGGCATTCAGCTCGATGGCGGAAATGTTGTGGTCCACGCCCTCGACCTCGAAGCCGAGAGAGGCGGTGAAATCCTCCTCGTTGCCGATCATGACATCGACGTATTTTGCGATCTCGCGGTTCACTTCCTGCGCTTTCGCCAGGCCGCCGATGGTTTTCCAGAGCGACGGACGGTAGTTGAGATCGTAGGAAACGACGGTGCCGTGTTTGTTAGCGGCCTTCACGGCTTCCACGGTGAGCGCGGCGGTGGATTCCGAGAGCGCGGCGTAGATGCCGCCGGTGTGGAACCAGCGCACGCCGAGTTTGCCGAAGATGTGGTCCCAATCGACGTCGCCCGGCTTGAGCTGGGAGGCGGCGGTGTTGCCGCGGTCGGGATTCCCAACCGCGCCGCGGATGCCGAAGCCGCGCTCGGTGAAATTGAGGCCGTTGCGCACCTTGCGGCCGATGCCGTCGTCCTCGCGCCATTGGATGAAATCCGTGGCCACGCCGCCCTGCATGATGAAGTCCTCAATCAGGTGGCCGATTTCGTTATCGACGAAAGCGGTGACCACCGCGGTCTTGTAACCGAAGCATTTCCGCAGGCCGCGCGAGGTGTTGTATTCGCCGCCGCCTTCCCAAGCCTGGAAATGGCGGGCGGTGCGGATGCGGCCTTCGCCGGGATCGAGACGGAGCATGACTTCGCCCATCGACAGTTGATCGAAGGCGCATTCGGATTTCGGTTTGATCGTAAGTGACATGGTTTTCTTCCTGGGTGGCGGGGGGATTCAAAGGTCCGTTTCCCTTGGTGTAAAGCGCTCAGGATTTCCGGCCTTCGTCGTATTCGAAATACTCGAGCATCGTCTCGATTTCGTCGCGCCCTTCGAGGCCGCTCTCCTGTTTCCGGCGGGCCAGGATTGCGCTGACGGCGTCTTTCCAGCCGACTTTTTTCAGGTAGTTGTTCCAGATGAAAATGTCGCCCTCGTTGAGCTCGCGGCCGGTTTCGAAACACCATTTCAGGATCTCCTCGTCGCTGCCGCCTTGCAGCACGCGCGCCGCGAGGTCCGCGTAGTTCACCCGCAGGAAATCCGCGCAGCGGCCGTCGAAGCCCGATCCGAGATTGTCACAAAAATCCTCCCGCAGCGTGCCCGCCGCGTTTTGCCGGATCTTGTCCAGCATCCGGGCGAAAT
>JBFZFJ010000167.1:0-5581 GCA_041306405.1 Verrucomicrobiales bacterium
GCGATCACCGGTCACCGCGAATCCGCCGCAAAGAATCCGCGGCGACCGGTGATCGCCGCCACATTCACTTCACCAGCTCCATCAGTTTCTCATAGCTGTTCACCACGTCGTATCGCACTTCGTCGGAAGTGATCTTGGCGAAGAACTTGCGGGCGCAGCTGATGCGGGCCTGTTCGATCTCGCGGAGTTCGAGCGACGACATACTGCCTTTGGTTTCCGCGATGAAATAAATGTGCCGCGTCTTGCCGGACACGAAGGCGATCGCCCAATCCGGGTTGTAGTCGCCGACGGGCGTGGGAATGGAGAAACCCTTCGGCAACTTCGCATAAACCTTCACCTCGGCGTTGGTGTCGAGCTCTTCGGCAAATGCTCGCTCCACCTTGGAGTCGGTGAAGACGTAGTCGTAAATGTGATTTTTCGCTTTGAAGGCGCTGCCGAATTCGTCCTCGTTTTTCTCGGCGGTGAAAATCTTGGAGTCATAGCTTCCCTCGATGGGATCGTAGGCGAGGTGCTCGATGATCATCGTGGCCTTCTGCTCCTTGATCAGGGTGGAGGCGCGGGAAATGAAGGCTTCGGGATTCGATTTGAACTGGCTGAACACCGGCAGTTCGAGCCGCTGAAGAATCGCCGCGACGGTGCGGCGGGTGAGCTGCGAGGCCTCTGCGATGCTGCCGATTAGATCGTAACTCACGGATGCGCGGATCGAGCCACGGCCATACTCGGACTCGCGCTCTCTCACGACGAAGCTTTGTTTCGCGGCGAGTTCCTCGAGCGAGACGGAATCCGCCTGCTCGCCACGCACGACCTGGAAACGCAGTTTTTCGACGCGCAAATCCTTGTTGAGCGCCTTGATGGCTTTGGAAATCAGCTCGTCGGTTTCAAAGGCCACGGTGTAGGCGGCCCGGTGGTTGATCTTGCGCCAGAGGTCCTGGAATTCCTTCTTGTGGAAATTCTCGTTGAGGAGGTTCCGCTTCGGCGTGCGGTTGTTTCCGAACTGTGGCAGCGCACCTTCGGAAAAGACCGAGTCGATCAGTTGGAAAACCTGCGGCGCGTGCGGCTGGAGATCTTCCGGCAGTTCGGCGAGCGTGCCGTCCTTTTTCGCCTGATGATAGGCGTCGGTGATTTGATCCTGATCGTCGCTGTAATCGTGCTTTAACAAATATCGATAGATCTGCTTCGCCAGCTCCGGAGTGAGGGTCTTGTCGTCCTCGCCATTCACGCCAACCAGCACTTTGCCGGTGAAGTAGCCCTCGTTTGCTTTTCTCGGGCGGGCGGAAAGGCTGTCATGAATGTCGGATTGCAGGCCTTTGACGAAATCCTCATAGGACTCGTTTGCCACGACCGTTAGGATGTTGATGTCGTGCGCGGTGGCCGGGTGGTCCATGCGCTCGCCGTGCTGGTTCACGCACAGGCGCATGCCGCGACCCACTTCCTGGCGGCGAGAGACCGTGCTGTCGCTGTGCTTGAGGGTACAGATGACGAAGACATTCGGGTTGTCCCAGCCCTCGCGCAGGGCGGAGTGGGAGAAGATGAAGCGCACCTGTTTTCTCAAGCGGGTGACCTCGTCGTCGTTCGCGGCGGGCAGGGAAAGCAGCGTTTCCTTGTCGCGGAGAATCAGATCGTAGGCATCCACGTCGAGCGAGGTGCCGGCGTCCTCACCTTTTTTCGCCACATCCGGATCGACGAGACGTTTGGTTTTCTTGTCGATGGAGAAATAGCCGTTGTGGGTGTCCGCCGGTTTGATCTCCTTTAAAAACCGCTGATAGGGCGTGTCCTCGAGTTCGAGTTCCTCGTTGAGCTGGAGCGCGTATTCCTCCTCGAAGATCAGGCCATACTCGCCGGGTTGCTCACCGTTCTCGTCGTATTGCCGGTATTTCGCCACCTCATCGATGAAGAACAGGCTCAGCACCTTGATGCCTTGGGAAAACAAGCGGCGCTCGTTGTCGAAGTGCGCGCGGATCGTCTCGCGGATCTGAATGCGGCGCAGCGTGGTTTCGTTCACGTCGCCGGACACCGTGCCGGCGCTGAGCACCTGGCCGTTGGTGAAACTGATGGTGTTGTGCAGCGCGTCGATTTCGGAAACCACGTAGCCGTCATACTCGCCGAGTCCGTTGGAGAGCGTCTTGAGATTGTCGCCGCGCCCGACCTTGCGGAGGATGCGCCGGATGTTGCCGAACTGGTCCTTGATCTCGAATTCCAGCCGCGCAACCGGAGCTTTCTTTGAAATGATAATCGACTCCAGATAGAGAAAACGGTTGGTGCCGCTCAGGCCTTTTTGCGCGATGCCGTGGACGCGGATTTTTTTGACCAGCTTCTGGTTGTATGCGTCCAGCGCGTCGAGCCGGTGGATCTTGTTGTGCTCCGTCTTGTGGGTGGCGGAGTAGCGAAGCACGAACAGCGGCTTGAACTTCATCAGCGACGTGACCGTCTGCGGGCCTTCCATTTTCTGCGGCTCGTCGAGAATCAGGATCGGGCGGTTCGCCGCGATGACGTCGATGGGCTTGCGCGACTGGAAATCATCGAGCGCCATGTCGATCCGGCGCGCGTCCGCCCCCTTGGCGTTGAAGGCCTGGACGTTGATCACCATCACGTTGATGCCGCCGTCCGAAGAGAAACTCTCCAGCTTGTGGGGATGCTTCGAATCGTAAGTGAAGAAGCGGATGCGCTTGCTGTAGTCCTGGAGAAAATGCTCGGAGGTGATTTCCAGCGACTTCTGAATGCCCTCGCGGATGGCGATGCTCGGGACGACGACGATAAACTTGCTCCAACCGTAACGCCGGTTCAGTTCGAACATCGTGCGGATGTAAACGTAGGTCTTGCCCGTGCCGGTCTCCATTTCCACGTCGAGATTCACGGCGGCGCTCTTGGTGGCGACGAGCGCTTTCGACTGCGGCAGGTTCCGGCGGCGTTGGACTTTCTGGATGTTTTCCAGGAGTTGCGCTTCGTCGAGCAGCAGTCCGGCGTTGCGGAATGCCTCGGTGCCGTAATCGAGTTCCGACTGCGGCCTGGCGGCGGCGAGCTGGCCGGGATCGAGCCGATAGGTGATGCCTTCGACTTTAGGTTGCCCTGCGAAACAATCGGCCACGGCCGTGACGGCGTCGGACTGGTATTCCTGGTGTTTGAACTGAATTTTCATTTCCGCTGGGTTTCCCGGGTTATTTGAAAGGGTTGATCACCCGGACTCCGCCGTAGTCCTGGCCATCGTTCATGTCCTCGGAATAGACCACGCCGCAACCGAGTTCCATCGCTGCAGCGAGAATGGTGGCATCCCATTGGGACAACTTGTAACGCCGACGCAGCGTCACGGCGGAAAGCACCAGTTCCCGGGTGACCGACTGCACCCGGACCAAAGACGCCATTTGGAGGGTCGCGTCGATGTTTTCCTCGCTGATGCCCAGACGCGGCTTGCGCAAGGCGTTCGCGATGAATTCCTGCAACACTTGTGCGGAGAGCGCGAAAGGACGGCTCAGGATCAGATCTTCCGCCACCCGGCGTTTCTCCGCGTCATCCGGTGCCGAGGAACAGGCGTAAAGCAGCACGTTGGAATCCAGAAACACTTCACCGGTCATAAATCTCCTCCCGCTTCAGTGGGACCATCGGTTCCGTATTGCTGGCCCGCATGGCTTCGAGCAAACGCTTGAGCGCGGCCTTGCGTTGTTTTTCGTCATCCGGCTCCGGTGTTTCCGTCACCAGCTTGAGTCCCCGAACCACAAGGTCTCGCAAGGTCGTCCGCTGCTCCGCCGCGAAAACCTTTGCTTTCACCAAAACCTCATCCGGTAGGTCAATCGTCGTTTTCATGTGCCAATAAATACAGGAATGTGGGTGTGCCGCAAGTCAGGAAACGGAGCGGCGGACTCCGATCCGCCGCTGCCCATGAAAAGCCAATAGGTGAATGCGTAGCGCTTCTCATTGGATTTCATGGGCAGGGTGACAGGAATGTCACCCCTCCTTATTTCAGAATTCATCCTCACAGCGTCTTGAGTTCGGTGTGCGGGCTGAGGGCCTTGAAGATCTGCTCGATGTTGATCTTCACCGCGTCGCTGGCGTAGCCGGCGTCGCGGAACACGGCGCGCAGCGGGGCGCGCTTGGCGAGGGTCTTGACGAAGTCCTCATCGAGGCCCGTGTCGAAACACGCGGCGAGCGCGTTGTCGGCGACGAAAAACACGCGCCTGCCTTTGATCTTCTCCTCGGTGACCGGCAGCGCGAGATCGACGCCCCAATCCAGCAACACCTGGAACAACAAATCCTCCGGTTTCCGGCCGGGTTTAAGGTTGTCCACGTGCAGGGCGAGCGTGTCCTGCATCAGCTCGTCCGGCTGATAGTACACGTCCGCCATGTTCGAGCTGTCGATCTTGAGCACGCGGAAGCCGATGTCTGGGGGAGATGTTGAATTTTGAATGTTGGATGTTGAATGGAGAAGATCGCCTTGCGTGGGCCTTTCCTTGGTTTGTTTGGCCTGCCACTCCGAAAGAATCTTCTTCCCGGCGCGGCGGATGCGCTCCTTGCCGATCTCGGCGATGGTCTTGTAACCCGCTTTGAACGCCTCGCTCTTCTCGTCGCAAGGCTCGGGAAGCTGGACCATGATGTGGCGGCGCTTGCCGCCGTCCTCAGCGTTGAGCTGCATCACCGCGTGCGCCGTGGTGGCCGAGCCGGAGAAGAAATCGAGGATAATGTCGTCATCTTTAGTGTTCCCGACAAATGCTAAATGATAAATCAAGCTCGATGGTTTCGGTGAATCAAAAATCATTCCAGCATCGGGAAACAAACCGTTCAGCTCCCTGGTTGCTGCTTGGTTGTCCCCCACGGTTGGGCGGAACAAAAGTGATTGAGGACGTACCCCTTGTTGATTCTCCGCCAAAAAAGACTTCAATCGTGGAAAATTATTACCACTCTCACCCCACCACAGTTTATTTTCTTCGATGAGCTTCCCCATCGACTTTCGATCGAAAGACCACGTTCTGTTTTTGGACGGAAACACTTCTTCTTTCGTGCGAGGATTAACTACGGCGTAATACAAATTTGGACGTTCTTCTGCGGTCTTGTTTATAGTGCAATCAGTCGAAGTCCAAAGCCCCCTTGGGTCATTGTCTGGATTCTTATATCGATCAAGCTGTTCGTCTGATTTCGGAATTAGCCTACAAAGCCAACCGTTTCCATCACCACGAGTCTTTGGTGTCTGGCGAGAATATGCCAAAATGATATCATGGGTGGTCGAAACATTTGTCGCGTCACGCTGTGGGGATTGTTTTCGTTGCCAGACAAACGCAGTTTCGAAGTTCTCAGCGCCAAAGATCTCATCACAAATTTTTCTGAGATTGGATACTTCTCCATCATCAATGCTTATGAAGATTACCCCATCTTCGCTCAGTAAATTCCTCGCGAGCTTCAACCTCGGATACATCATCGACAGCCACTCAGAGTGAAACCTGCCGCTGCTGGACGAGTTCCGCCTCCACTTTTCTTCATCTAATAAGGCGCGGCCCTCTGCGTCCACGCCCCCTGAGATTTCCTGATAGTCACCCCGGCTCATCGAGAAGTCATCGTCATAGATGAAGTCGTTGCCCGTGTTGTAGGGCGGATC
>JBFZFJ010000168.1:0-12507 GCA_041306405.1 Verrucomicrobiales bacterium
GGAATTCCGCCGGGTTGTATCCGTGGTCGAAGGATCTCGAAGCGTCCTCCGACGTGCGCCTTAGGGAACGTGAGGGGTTTGCGATGCTGTTGGGCTGGCTGGAATACCGGAAAGTGAAGGGAGGCGAAGTGCGCAGCCTGCCGGAGCGGTTGCGGGGGCGGTGGGGCTGGCGGGAGCATGGCTGCCGGAGGACAGGTTGGTGATTGAGGATTGCTGGTGCATTAGCTGATGTGTGGAAGCATAGATCGAATGCCGCGACTGGGAATGAATCCACGGCCCTTTTTTTTATGAAGAAATCCGACTTTTATTGGGGGGTGGCCGCGCCGCGACGGAAGACGAACCAATCGGGCGATGCCCGGCGTTCGGGCTGGGGGCTTCGCGAGGCTAGGCCCGACCGGGAAAAGCCGAAGGCATACCAGCCCAGGGCAAGCCCGCCTTGGCGGGCGCCGCCCTGAGCAAACACCCGCCCAATGGACCGGCGTGCGGGAGGCGCGAGACCAGGCTTGGACAACGACCCTCGCTCACCTCGCGCGCTTGCCCTTTTTCCCGGCCCAACCAAGGGCAGCCAGGCCTTCGGGGCCAGGCCGGTATGGGTCTTGAACAGGCGGCTGAAGTAGTCCGCATTGAGCCCGCAGGCGGCCGACCACGCGGCGACTGTCA
Organism: Verrucomicrobiales bacterium; assembly: GCA_041306405.1. Lineage (GTDB taxonomy): Bacteria > Verrucomicrobiota > Verrucomicrobiia > Verrucomicrobiales > Akkermansiaceae > Luteolibacter. The sequence continues at coordinate 661 of JBFZFJ010000168.1, forward strand.
CATCCTCCCCCAAATGCCGGCGGATCCGCCGCTCCTTGGCATTACCCGCAAGGGGGAATCGGGGCGTTCGGAATCACATTTGGAGCAGCCGGAGCGCTTCGGGCAGCCCCATCGCCTCAATGCCGTCACCTAGGGAAAATGCTTCTTCCGTGGCGCATACCACAAGGCAGCGTTCGGGATCGACATCCTCGCGGGCATGGTGGAAGCCCCGTTCCAGCTTCGGCGAGCGGCCGCGCTTGATTTCCAGCGCCCATGGTTTGCGGTGTCCCGGCAGATCGAGGACAAGATCGATTTCCGCTCCCGCCGCACTGCGGTAAAACGAGGCGCGCGCCCCTTCCGGAAGCGAGGCGATGATGTTCTCGATGGCGAATCCTTCCCAACTGGTGCCCATCCGGGAGTAGCCGAGCAGATCTTCCATGGTTCCGAGTCCGAGCAGGTGGTGGAGAAGGCCGCTGTCGCGGAGGTAGATCCGCGGGGATTTCACCAGACGCTTGGTGCTGTTGGCGTGCCATGGTTCGAGCCGCCGCAGGAGGAAAAGGTCCACGAAAAGGTCGATATAGGAGGCGAGGGTTTTCCCGGAAACGGCGAGGCTACGGGCGAGCTGCGCGGCGTTGAGCAGGCCTCCGTGCTCGTGGGCGAGCATCGACCAGAAACGTCGCAGGGTTTCCGCCGCGATGCGAGGGCCGAGCTGCGGGATATCCCGTTCGAGGTAGCTGCGGATGAAGGCTTCGCGCCAGCGGGCGCTGCGCGCGTCATCCGGAGCGGTGAGGCTGTCGGGGAAGCCTCCCCTTAGCCAAAGATCCTCCATTCGCTCGCGCCCCACTTCCGCCACGGTCAGACCCGTGAGCTCCACGCGGACCAGCCGCCCGGCGAGGCTTTCGCTGCTCTGGCGCAGGAGATCGATGGAAGCGGAGCCGAGCAGCAGGAAATGTCCGGCGCGGCGCCCTTTCCTTTTCGCCTGATCGATCAGGCTCCGCAGCACCGGAAACAGCTCGGGAACCCGATGGATCTCGTCGAGGATGACCAGCTTGTCAGCATGCCGGGAAAGATAGTCGGCGGGATCCGCCAACTTCGCCAGATCCGCCGGGTGCTCCAGATCGAGATACAGCGCTCCCGTTTCCCCGGCGATATCCTGCGCCATGGTGGTCTTTCCCACCTGTCGCGGGCCAAGCAGCGCCACGGCGGGGAATTGACCCAGCAGCTCCCCTATGTGGACTTGAATGGTTCGTGGGAACATCCTTGTAATCATGGATTTCAGCTCCACGATTGCAAGGATGATTTTACGGTTTCAGAATGACTGAAACAAGATGGCGCAGGCCTCATCGATCCACAAACCCGCGGATGTGGCGGACGCGGCGGTAGCTGGTGGGCGGGATGCCAAAGCGGCGCTTGAAGGTGCGGGAGAAATGGTAGGGGCAATCGAAGCCGCAGAGCCCGGCGACTTTCTCGACCGTGGCGTCCGGGTCGGCCAGCAGGCGGGTGGCTCGCTGGAGCCGCGCCTCAATGAGCCAGGCCTTGGGGGATAGCGTCGAAGTGAGCGCATGCGTAAGCCTCTGCCAATTTGTTTCCTCATGACAGTCGGTGCCGGTCGGCGAGCGGGGTGTGCCAGGAATCACAATTCATACTGGGGAATCTTCATCCACTCGCCACCTTTGAGTGCCGACTTGTGGGCGATCACTCCGCCCAAAGTCATGTTCAGGGCATCCCCCACATGCACGATGGGCGTCTTATCGAGCAGTATCGATTCGATGAAATTGTTCGTCAGGTGTCCATGAGAGCCGCCATGGCCGCCGCCGTCGACGCCAGGTGGCAGGGGCGGACGATCTCCCTTGATCGCGTTGTTGTGGGGTTTCTGCCCGTAGACGCGGCCTTGTTCCCCGTGGGCATTCTGCATGTCCCAGCTGCCACCGATCCGAGAGATCCCGCCTTCGCTGGTCTTGAACAATGCGATTTCCGTGCCGAAGGGATTCTTGTGTTGGTTGTCGCCACCATTGTACTCGGGATAGAGACTCGGAGTGCCCAACGCGGACACTTCTGTGAAGCGACCGCCGGTGATTGAAACATAGTAGGCAGCCGCATGGGTGGGATACCACATCGGCGGGAGGGCCTTGCGCCAGCCGTCGAGTTCAATCTTACCGTTCTTGGGATTGTAGCCGGGAAGCCCGTTGGGGCCGAAGTCATGCCAATATTCCCCCTCTGAATAGATGATTTTCCCCAAGGCACCTGCCTGGAATTGCATTCTTTTGGCGTAGAGATCCGCATGAAATGTCGATGTTTCGTTCATCATGTATTTCAAGCCGCTCTTCTTGACGGCATTGAACAACTTCTCCGCTTCATCCTCGGCCTGAAACCCGAACACCGCGGGAACCGCGGAGCACACATGCTTGCCGTGCTCTAGCGCCATGATGGCCAGACGTGCATGGCTCGGCGCATCGGTGGCTATGTAGATGGCCTCGATGTCCTTGTCCTTGATCATTTCTTCGCAGGACGGGTAGGTCTTCTTCGCACCCACCGCCTTGGCCAGAGCGGCACAGCGCCCGGGATCGAGATCGGTGGCCGCCACCACTTCGACGTTGGGGTGGTTCTGATAAAAGAAGGCCGCGCCAAATTGGCAAAGGCCGTATCCGGCGATCCCCACCTTGACCTTGCGGTCAGACACCGGCTGCCAGCCCTTCGCCGCATTCGGATCATCCTGTCCCTTCTCGAAGCCTGGAATGACGTTCCCATCCGCATCCTTCGGCGCCGCGCCCGCGCTCCCAGCCAATCCGCCCATTCCGAGCATGGCTCCCAGACCTCCCATTCCGTGCAGGAATCCCCGCCGCGACAGGCCGTTCTGTTTCAGGTTCTCGATCAGGTTGTTGTTTTCGCTGCTTGGTTCTTCGTTGTTCATGAGTTGCTCTTGTTCAAATTTGCTCTTTTGCTCCTAGTGTTTGGTGCTTTGTTAGTGAGGGCGCAGAGCCTGTCTGGAGAATCAGTGTTCCCAACTTGTAGATCAGGATTCCGCCGATGAAAATGTAATACAGAGGTACAATTCATGCATAAATCCGACTTTCTCCCGGCCGATCGGTCGAATTCCCAAGCGAAGAATCGCAAGGGATCCGTCTAGCTCTCAAGTGTCCACGGCGGGCGCATGGGCGGGTCAATGAGCTTGTTGGCAGCGGGATCGTCGGGAAACCGTTCGCGGGTGCCGTCCCATTTCAGCGGACGGCCCACGGCGATCGCGATGTTCGCCAAGTGGCAGAGGGTGGTGGAAAGGTGGGCGGACCCGATCGGCGCGGAGGGTTCCCGGCCGAATCGGATGGCATCGAGGAAATCGAGGTAGTGATCGGAATACCACGTTCCGGGAATGGGCTCGGCGCGCTGCTTGATGCAGGTGTTGTAAATGCCCTCCTTCGGAAATTCACCATTGCTAGGAAATTGCTTTTGGGGTGTGAGGCCGTTGAAAGAGCGGGTGGCCGGACCGGAGGCGGGGAAAAAGGGGGTTGTTTCCCTCCTTGTTCCCTGGAAGAACATTCATCCATCCGCGTAGGAAGCAAATCATGAATATCCAGACCCATCCTCTCGACCGTCGTTCGTTTCTGCGAAAATCAACGCTCTCCGCCGCCGGATTGCTGATCTTGCCGAGCGGGATCCGGGCTGCCGGGCAATCGCCGAACGACAAACTCAACATCGCGCTCATCGGTGCCTGGGGCCGCGCCACCGCCCACTATGGCTGGCTGAAGCAGCAGAACGTGGTTGCGATTTGCGACATCAATGAGGCGCACTTCGCCCATGCATTGAAGGAATTTCCGAAGGCCGAGACCTACGTTGATTGGCGCAAGTGCCTCGACCACAAGGGGCTCGACGCCGTGGTGATCTGCACCGCCGACCACCACCATGCATTCATTTCCAACTGGGCACTCAACCGGAACCTGAGCGTGTATTGCGAAAAGCCGCTGGCCCTGAGTGTGGAGGAAGCGCGCACGCTGCGCGCCAACTGGTTGTCGAAAAAAGGCAAACTCGCCACCCAGTGCGGCACCCAGATGCACGCGCAGGACAACTATGCGCGGGTGAAGGAAATGATCCTCGACGGTGCGATCGGCGAATTCAAATCGGCCACCGCATGGGGCAACCGCAAGTTCCCCCGCAAAGGCTATTTTCCCAGCGGCGGCAATCCATCCGCAGGCCTGCACTGGGACCTATGGCTCGGCCCTTCGCCGGAGCGACCCTACCATCCGGAATACTTCACCGGCTCCCCGGTGTCGAACTGCCTGCAGTGGAACATGTTCTGGGACTGGGGTGTCGGCCAGATGGGCGACATGGGCAGCCATTTCATGGATCTGCTCTACTGCGTCACCGATGCCAAACTGCCGACCTCGGTCAAGGCAACTGGCGAGAAATACAACCCGGATGTGACTCCGGTCGAGTTGGAGGCCCAATTCGAACACCCGGCCAACGACTGGCGCGGGCCGATCCGGGTGAACTGGCATCAGGGTGGCCTGTATCCGCGCTCACCACGCCCGTTCCTCGATTTTGAAAAACTCGGCCACGGCGCGATGTTCCAGGGCACAGAAGGCTTCATCATCGCCGATTACAACCAACGCCTGCTCATCCCCTCCGGCAAGGATGCCGACCTCAGCTACTTCAAACCCCGTGCCAAGGACAAGCAACTTCCCGCCATTCCGAGTTTCTATCAGGAGTGGGTGGACGCCTGCAAGGATCCGTCGAAATCGACGTGCTGCAACTTCGAATACCACTCACAGTTGATTGAGCAGATGCTGCTCGGCTTGGTGGCGTATCGTTCCGGCGGCGAAATCGCCTACGATGGTGCCAAGGGGGTCGTCACCAACAACGCCGAGGCCAACGCGCTCCTCAAGCGCAACTACCGCGCGGGCTGGACACTCAACGGATGATTTCCATCGCCATGAAAGCATTGCAACGATTTTTCCTGTTGGTAGGCTTGATGACGTCGCTCGCTTTCGCCGATCCGGCAAAGCCGGTGATCGACGACACCCAACCCGGTTGGCGCGCGCTGACGCAGGACGACTTCACCAAGGTCAACAGCGCCGACGACACCTGGGCATGGAAAGACGATATCTTGTTCTGCACCGGTCAACCGGTGAGCGTGATGCGGACCAAGAAATCGCTCCGCAATTTCGAACTCGTCGTCGAATGGATGCACGAAAAACCCGCAGGGAACTCAGGCGTCTTCGTTTGGACCACGCCCGCCTCGGTGGAAAAGCTTGCCCTAGCAGGCAAGCCCGGGTTGCCGGACGGTATCGAAGTCCAGGTGCTCGACAATGCGTTCACCGACCAGATGGCGAAGGCCGGCCAGAAGACCGACTGGTTCACCACCCACGGCGATGTGTTTCCGGTGCGGGTGAAGATGACGCCGATCGGCAAGACCTCACCCAATGGCGAGCGCAGTTTTCCACGCAAGGACTTGTGCAAGGACCACGGCCAGTGGAACCACTACTACATCCGTGCGACCCACGGTGAAGTGCGGCTATGGGTGAATGGGGAGGAAGTGTCCGGCGGCACCGCCTGCGATCCGGCTGAAGGCTACCTCTGCTTGGAAAGTGAAGGATCGCCGATCCAATTCCGCCGCCTGCGCATCCGCGAGCTGCCGTGAGGGCAATGCCTGCTGGCCTTGCTGGATATTGTTGCCGACATCCTTGAGGGCTTGATCGCGTTGTTGTTCGAGTTCGATGCGGATTTGGGGATTGGCGTGTTGGAGCCATGCATCGCGGGTTGCCGGGCTTTGTTGGAGGATGATTCCTTCCATGGCTCGTGCGGTTTCCTTGCGGAGTTCCGCATCCTCCATTTGATCCAGCCAAGCGAACGCGGTGGGCGTATCTTTGGATAACCAATGTTCCGCGATGATTTTGATTCCGGCTTCGCGAGCTGCGCCGGGGGGGAATAAACCAACCCATTCGGCGGCATCGGGCGCGGATTGGGCCGACCAGCGTTGGATGACTTGCACTATGGCGACCTCGAAGTCACGCCCTGGGATGGCGGATTCGGATAGTAAGTTGGCTGCGCGTTTCGGGTCCGTCTCCGAGAGGGTGACCGCAATTTGACTGAGGGCGGCGGCGATTTCTATTTCGCTTTCAAGAGTTTCCGACCATTCGATGGCTTGGAAATTGCTTTTGGGGTGAAGGCCGTTGAAAGAGCGGGTGGCCGGACCGGAGGCGGGGAAAAAGGGGGTTGATAGACACGCGGCGACAAGCGTGCCCCCATGATCATTTATCTGGGATCTTGAATGTTCCATTCTCTGTTTGTGTTGAAGCAATGTTTAATGGTTTTTTTCTGAAGCAATGAGCAGCCAGCCTTTGTTTGGCTCGACTGGGATCTCGGCATCCGCGGCAAAAACTTGCTCCGACTGGATCTCTCCAGAAGCGGGTGCCCACAGGGTCGTCTTCACGGGATCAAGCCCCAAGGATTTCCAATCAATCGTTAGTTTGACGCGTTCCTGTTTGGACGACCAACTCGCAAGTGCGATCATGATCTTGTCCGCTTTGCGGTAAATGGAAACCTTGACCTGAGGGTTGTCGCAGGTCACTGGACAGGCGGGGTCGAACCATCCAACAAACTCGGCATCCGCCAAACCGCCAAATGTATCCAGGATTTTCCAGACGGGCCGTGGATCGCCGCTCCACGGCCAGCGGCGGGTTGCACCAAAGACCATGCCATGCCAGTCGTTCGAGTCATCCAACATTTCGCTCATCAGGCCGTAGGGAATCCCTGACATTTCGATGAGCATGAACTCGGGTGTCCTGTTCGCGCTGAATCCTTCACCATGCCAGAGGCCATTGTAATACGGATAGAGCTCCATAAAAGCGATGGAACTATTCGCATATTTTGCCAGCTCGTTGAAGTGGTTCCACGAATGCATATTGATGCGACGCCCGGGATTGCCATCGGCATCTAGAATCCGCCGAGCCCGCTGGAGCGACGCGCGGTCGAGCGCGGTGTCATCGATGTAGAGGCCATCTATTCCCGCATGCTTCACAAGGAAATCGAGGCCTTCCAGATAGAAGTTATTCCAACGTGAATCCGGCGTGGTGATCACCGACAAGTCGAGCTTGTTGTATTCATAACCGATGTTTTCACGCCAAGCGGGAACGATGTCCATGCCAACATGTTCCTTCAGCCACGGGTGCGGGCCGTCTGCATTCGTGACTGGCCATTTGACACCATCCTTGCGCGGAAGAATGATCTCTCCATCGAGGCTCTTGAGCGCGAAAAATTCTGGAAGATTCTGGGTCAGTTCGCGTGTTGTGTAGTAGAGGGCAACCCGCATATCATCCGTGTGTGCTTGGCGGATAAAATTCGTTAGATGTTTGAGCGAGTCATCGTTGTAGGGATAGTTGATGTATGGATTACACAGGCGGTTGTGATGGACATTTAGGATACCAACTCCCTGTTGCCGCAGTTCGCTCGTGTTCTCCAAGCCGATTTGTTGGCCGGCATGATAATAGCGATCGGTGAAGTGTTCCTTCGTGTCCAGTGGCTTGAATGGCGTGAAATACCAATCGATGTTGAAACCAAGGTTCGTTGTGTGAGCGGGTTGTTTTTGAATATGCAGTTTCCCCGAGTTGGCCGTCAGCTGGGTCAAGCCGTTTTGATTTTCGATTTGAATCCCTCCTCCGCCCCAGGATTCCGGCAGGTTAAGGGGTTTGAAATCATAATAGGCATTGATGAGCGGCCGCTCAAAATTATCACCTTTGAACCGGAGCATCAGACCGATGTTGGCGTCGCCTAACCAAACGGCATCCTGATGCTTTGAAACATCCCATTTCCATGAGTAACGCTCTGGGCACTTGCCACCTTGCATGCCGATACCCATCGCGTATTTCACAATCTTTTCCGACCAAGGAACCACGAAGCGAACGTCGTCAAGCGTCTCGTCCTCAGGTGGGTTCATCTTCATGTTCAAGTGCAGGGCACCATCGAATTCTAGGCGTCCATCCACTTGCAACTGCAAGTTGTCGCAAATGCTTGAGGCCGTCCATTCCACGCCCACTGGGGTTTTCTTGATGAAGGCAAATGTTTGGGGTTTGAAACCTTGTATTTTCGCGCCGCGCATGATTTCCATCCGAGGTGCCGCAGCAAAAGCCTCGCGCCCCTTCTGCTGGATGCGGGTGTTACTGCCGGAGAAATAACTCGTGAATTGGGCAGGGATGCCATCTTCTCCCAGTGTGATGCGTCGACCCAGAATATCAAGTGTCCGGGTCTGCTCATCCACCACTATCGGCGTGAAGGGCCTCGTAATTTCCGTGTCGCTTTTTCCAATATCCGAGTCCAGCCACTTCAAGCGCGCCAACCGCCAGGCCTCGCCAGGCCCTGTGCCAGATTCCGCAAGCGCGTCACCTTCAATTGTGAGTGAGACTCGACATGTTAGCCTCTGATGGTCTTGATTCGTTAGATCTCCTCCTTTGCTAGCCTCTGCCGCATTCTTTGCGACGGAAATTTCCACGACGCCTGGGTAGGTGCCTAGTTTAGCATCGACCGGGATCTGCACTCCCAGCCAGAGCGGCTTCACGGTGCCAGAGCCGACCTTGAATGCGCCGCTATCCGGTGTCTTGTTGATCACCCGAGCCTGCGAGCCTGCGAGTTCAAGCCGGGGGTCGATCTTTGTAATGGAGCATGGCTCAGTGCCTGCTACGACACAGACTTGGAAGACGTAGAATTCACCGGGTCGCGCAATGCCGGAAAACGCACCCTGCTGTTTGGCGCCATGTTCAAACCAATGTGCCGGGATGATCTGGTTGCGGACCGCCAACTGACGATCCTCCCCGAATAGCCATAACGGCGCTGGATTCGCCTTTTTGAAGGCATCGAGAACCGATGGGCTGACGGCGGTCTCCATCTTTTTCATCGCTTCATCCACCCCCATCGTGCCTGCTACAGCGGGCGGCATGTTATAGCCGTTTGGGTTTGTTTGCTCGGCACATGCGAACACAGGAACCCAGCACACGCCCAATAGGGCAACCTCACATAGCGTCAACCGTTTCATTTTTATGTTTTCTTTGATCATGGTCATTTCAATCTCTCCATGCGTTGCTCATTTATTGTTGGGAAATCATGCGTATCGTCACCTCTCCGACTGCGGCACCGGGAGCGACTTTGAGTTCCAACTCGGTGCGGGTCTGGTCGGTCACCTGCTGGGTCTGGCGGATGATGATGTCGGCTCCCTGAATCTTACAATCCTCTGATTGCTAGGAAATTGCTTTTGGGGTGAAGGCCGTTGAAAGAGCGGGTGGCCGGACCGGAGGCGGGGAAAAAGGGGGGCGAAAGAAGTGAAAAGTGCCGAGTGAGCAGTGAGCAGAGAAGAAAAACGCGAAGAAACAGCCGGCTGGCGCACTCCTTTGCTGGTTTTGACGGACAAAATCACTGCCGGGTTTCATGATGGGTTTGGGCGATGATAGCGGGTGTTTCACGGGCAACCTCCATCACGCCATGATGCTCTGGATCAGCTTCCCGTGTTCGACCCCGGTGGGCTTTAGGTCCACACCAAGGACGCGCTTGGTGAGGCGGTCCGAATCGATGCCTAAGGAGTGGCAGGCGGTAGCGATGAGGTCGCGCGGATGCACCTTGCTCCCGACATCCAACACATTGAAAGCGAAGTCGTCGGTCTGACCGTGCGAAGCTCCGCCCTTGATCCCGCCGCCAGCCATCCAGTTGGTGAAGCACTTGGCGTGGTGATCGCGGCCGTCTCCGCCCTGCGAGTAGGTGGTGCGGCCGAACTCGCCACCCCAGATGACCAGCGTGTCGTCTAACAGGCCCCGGCGTTTCAAATCGGTGATCAGGGCGTAACAGGCGCGGTCGGTGGCGCCGCACAACGCGTTCATGCCACCGCTGAGTCCGCCGTGGAAGTCCCAGCCGCGCTGGTAGATTTGGGTGAAGCGCACGCCGCGCTCGGCCATGCGGCGGGCCATCAGGCAGTTGTAGGTGAAGCTGCCGGGCTTCTTGGCGTCGGGGCCGTAGAGCTCCCAAGTGCTTTCCGGCTCGTCGGAGAAATCCGCGAGTTCCGGCACGCTCATCTGCATGTTGAAGGCCATTTCATACTGGGCGATGCGAGCGTGGGTCTCGGAATCGCCGAGAGACTTGAAGGTGCGCTCGTTATGCTCGGCAACGCCATCTATCAGGTTTCGCCGCAGTGCGCGGTCCATGCCTTCGGGATCGCGCAGATAGAGCACGGGATCAGCACCTGCCCGCAGCGCGACGCCTGCGTGTTCGGTGGGTAAAAACGAACTCGACCACAGGCGCGGCGTCACCGGTTGGCCCGATAGGCCTGGCAGCTGGGTGGAGTTAAGCACGACGAACGAGGGCAGGTTCGAGTTCATGCTGCCCAAGCCGTAGGAAATCCATGCGCCAAGCGCCGGGCGGCCGGGAAACATCGCGGCCGTATTCATGAGCATGATGGCTGGCTCGTGATTGATCGCGTCCGAGTACATCGAATGGATTGTGGCGATGTCGTCCACGCACTTGGCGGTCCACGGCAAGGCATCGCTGACGAAGCGGCCGCATTGGCCGTACTGCTTGAACTTGAACGGGCTCGCCTTGACGGTGAAACGCGAACTGCCGGCGGTCATGCCGCTGGGTTTGAAGTCGGCACCCAGGATTTCTTTGGGAATGTCCTGACCATTGAATTCTTCCAGGCGCGGCTTGTAATCCCACATGTCCTGGTGCGGCGGACCACCTGCCATGAAGAGCCAGATTACGCGCTTTGCCTTGCCTGTATTGTGAGGGGCGCCGAGCGAACCTTGGCCATGGCCTGCGGCGAATGCGCTGTCACTGCCGAGCAAGTGTGCCAAGCCCAAACCACCCAAGGTCGAGCCGGCACGCCGCAGGAAGTGCCGGCGTGTGATCGCGACCTTCCACTCTTCCTTGAGGGCGCTGGGGATCGGCAGGTTCAAAACGGTGGGACCTTCGCCGTGATGGTCGGAGCAGGGATGTTTGTGAGACATGAGATTACTTGTTAACGAATTCGTCGGTGTTGAGCAGGATGTTCGCGATGCCCATCCACGAAGCCACTTCGATCGGCGGCATTTCCGCAGGCGTCGGAGTGTCGCCTTGGGCCAGGAGTTTCTTGGCATTCTCTTCGGTTAGTTGTGCCTTCACCTTTGCGAGGCGGGAAAGATAGGAGGCGACTTCTTCAGGCAAAAGCGGACGCGACAGGACGCGCCTTGCCATGAAGTCAAGACGAGCCTCCGGATCGGGCGATGCCTGCATGGCGTGGATTCCCAGCACGCGCGCCGCTTCGAGAAAGGTGACATCGTTCATCAGCGCGAGCGCGGCCAGAGGGGTGTTGGTGCGGTTGCGGCGCGCGCACGATGTCAGGCGGTCGGTGGCATCAAAGATGTCGAGCTCCGGGTGGACTGCGGTGCGCTTGACGAATTGGTACATGCTGCGGCGATAGAGCATCGGCCCGTTGTGGCGGTAGTAGATGTGAGTATCCGATGGGTAGGAGTTGGTCCAAACGCCGTCGGGTTGGTAGCCAAGAAACGAAGGGCCGCCCCGCTTGTTCGTGTTGAGCAGGCCCGCCGATTGCAAGGCGATGTCGCGCAGCACTTCGGAGTCCACGCGGTGACGCGGGCCATGTGACCACAAGCGGTTGCGCGGGTCTTTCTCGCTAGCCAACGGCGTGACCACGGCGGACTGGCGGTAGGCCATCGACATCACCAGTTGACGATAGAGCCGCTTGAATCTCCATGCCGGATACTTTCCTTCGCCTTGTTGGAAATCCACCGCCAGCCAGTCGAGCAATTCGGGGTGGCTCGGGCGCTCGCCGACGATGCCGAAGTCTTCGGCCGACTCGACCAACGGCATGCCGAAAATTTCGTTCCAAGCGCGATTGACCGT
>JBFZFJ010000169.1:0-6503 GCA_041306405.1 Verrucomicrobiales bacterium
GCATCCTGGGGCTGGAGAAGGTCCCAAGGGTCCGGCTGTTCGCCGGTTAAAGCGGCACGCGAGCTGGGTTCAGAACGTCGCGAGACAGTTCGGTCCTCTATCCTCTGTGGGCGCAGGAAAATTGAGGGGTTCGGTTCCTAGTACGAGAGGACCGGAATCGACATACCTCTGGTGCACCGGTTGTCCTGTCAAGGGCATGGCCGGGTAGCTAAGTATGGAATAGATAAGCGCTGAAAGCATCTAAGCGCCAAGCTACTCCCAAGATGAATTTTCCCTTAAGGATCGTCGAAGACTACGACGTTGATAGGCTTCAGGTGTAAGTGCGGTAACGTATTCAGCCGAGAAGTACTAATCATCCGTTTGGCTTGATTCCTATTTTTGAATTAGTGAAAGCAAGTGACCGTGAGTGGATTGCGGGTTGTCAGGTTGAAAAGTTGGAAATCTCCGTGTGGATGTCAGGGAGCGGGCGTTGGGTGAACCCAAAAGCCCGCTTGTCCGTGACAGCAACATAGCTCAGATCCCCAGAGTCCCGGTCCTGATAAAACAGGATCGCCCTCTGGTGACCAGAGCGCGGTGGAACCACCCGGTCCCATTCCGAACCCGGAAGTGAAACGCCGCAGCGCCGATGGTAGTGAGACGATAGGTCTTGTGAGAGTAGGTCGTCGCCAGGTATATGCCCGGCTCCAAGCAATTGGAGCCGGGCTCTTTTTTTGGGCAAAATTTTTCTTTCCGCCATTGTTAAAATCTCAGCGGGCTGGCTGATTGACATTTGATACGGGCTTCACCCTCGCCTCGGCGCTCATCAACTCCGGCACATTCCGCTACAACTCGTCGGTCGCCTACAACAACACCCTGACCTTCACCAGCGGATCGATCGGTGGCGACAACACCCGGATTTACCTCACCCACACCGTCGTTCCCGAGCCCCGCGCCGCCCTGCTCGGCGGTCTCGGCCTGCTCATGCTGCTGCGTCGCCGCCGCGCCTGAGGATTCTGGAGCAAGTTGGTTGGGAAACGCTCGTCCCAGCCCATTGATCGTTAATAACCGAACCTGGGAACGGCCGGGAAGAGGATGACCGGAGAGTGTTGTCCTTGCTCGGCTCACCCCATGCAACTGTCCATGTCTCTCCCATCGCTGAACCTGGCGGCGCGTCAAGGCTCGGAAGCCGGCGCGGCGGGGGTGAAGGCGGGGAAGAAAACCGATTTGTCGGAAGTGTCGAGTGAGCTGCTGGCGGCCTCGCTGGAGGCTTTTCCCTGTTGGATGCTGCCATAGGAAGCGAGCCCCCGCAGCCCCACGAGCAGGGTTTTCTTGTGTTCCGGATCAAGCGCCTCACCGGCCCGCCGGGCGGCGCTCCAGGCGATGTCGGCGAGAGCCTTCTTTGTTTCCGCCGTCTTATAGCTGCGCAGAGAGGGAACGTGGCAGAGAATCACGATGGTCTCCGGCCCGTCATGACAGTAGGTGAGGAAATCACCGCCCGTCATCAGGTTCTTTTTGCTGCCGCCGTCGAAGAGGATTTTCGTCATGGTCTTCATGCTGCTGGCAAATCCGGTGGCCGCCTGCTTCGCCGCATCGGTGTTGCCGTGGCATTGTCCCTTGCGTTTCGAATCGATCAGGTCGTTCGCGGCGGTGTACTCCTTGAAGCCCGGTTTCGCGGCCTCCTTGGCGGCTGCGCGTTCTGCCGTCACTCCAATCAGCATCAGCGGCACGGCCAGCAGCGCCAGGATCCATGTCCATGCTTTCGCCGGGATGAAAAAGAGCCCGTGCTTCGGATTCAGCAGAACCTGCTGGCCGGTCGCGGGATCGACCAGGACCCTGGGTTGCTTTGGATAGATCATCTTCCAAAGTCCCCAGTTAGCGAGCGCCGCCAGCCCGAGTCCGAGTCCGGGGCCCACGCCGGGTTGCCCCAGCGCCCCTGAAATGATCGATCCGAGGACCATTCCGGCAATCGCCACCAAAGGTATCAGAATTCCAAGCCCGCTCCAGATGATTATGGTTTTTTTGTGTTGTTAGTGGTTCGATTTGCGGTTCCGTTAAAATCCAAGGGATGCGCCGCGTCAATTCAATCCTTCCCGCCATCTGCGCCTCCCGCGGCGGATTTTGCACGGGCACGGCATTCGCGAAGTGTCCGGCATCGCGGATGAGTTTCAGCGCGGCTTTTTCCTGGCCTTGTCCTGGCGGTCGGCCAGGCGCTGGGGCGACGGACCGGTGAGCGGCCAGTCGGGTGAATCGCCGTGGTTTTGTTGGATGAGTGCCGCAGCTTTTACTACCAGGCCGGTGTGGTTTTCCTCGACGTTGGTGGCTTCGCCGGGGTCTTTGGATAGATCGTAGAGTTCGATCGGCGCCTGCGGGCCGTTTTTCACGGCCTTCCAATCGCCGAAGCGGACGGCTTGGATGGGTTTTCCTTCGTGAAGTTCCCAGTAGAACGCGTCGCGTTGCGGGGCGGGACCGCCTTTGAGATGGGAGACGAGCGAGAGGCCGTCGGTCTTGCATTCGGGAGGGAGGGTGGCTCCGGCGAGTTCGGCGGCGGTGGGAAGGAAATCCCAGAACGCCCACGGTTCGTCCGAAACGCGGCCGGCGGGAACCTTGCCGGGCCAGCGGGCGATGCAGGCTTGGCGGAGCGCGCCTTGATAAAGTCCGCGCTTGTATCCGCGAAGCCCGTTGGACGCCTGATTGAAACGCTTGCCGATACCGGATTCCGGGGAAAAGGAAGAGCCGTTGTCACCGGCGATGATGATGAGGGTGTTGTTGTCGATGCCGAGCTCCTTGAGCAGGTCGATCACTCCGCCGACATCGGAGTCGAGACGGGTGACTTGGGCGGCGTAGGATTTTTCCTCCATGCTCCATGGCTTGTCGGCATAGACGCCGAGGTCGTCGATTTCATGGTCACCATGGGGCAGGGTGACGGCGTAGAAGAGGAAGAATGGCTTTGCTTTGTTAGCGCGGATGAAGTCGAGCGTTTCCTTTTGGATGAGGTTCTGGGAATAGGTTTTCTTGCCGCTGGATTGTGGTCCGCCGGCGTTGCCGGGCAGTTCGATGCGACGGTCGTCATCCCAGAGGTAGGTGGGGAAGTAGGAGTGGGCGTGGCGCTGGCAATTGTAGCAGTAGAAGCGGTCGAACCCCTGCTTGAGCGGGCTGCCGGTGGTGTCGAAGAACCCCATGCCCCACTTGCCGGTGACGCCGGTGGACTTGAGGACTTCCGCCACGGTGACGGTTTCGACGGGAAGGGGTTTCTGGCCTTCGGCCGTGATCTCCCAGTTGCCGCGGACCGGGCAGTGGCCGGAATGGAGTCCTGTCATCAGGGAGGCGCGGCTCGGGGCGCAAACGTTGGTGCCACAGTAGGCTTGGGTGAAACGGGTGCCTTCCCCGGCCATCCGGTCGAGCCGGGGGGGTGGATGATTTTCTGGCCATAAGCGCCAACGTCGCCCTGGGCCAGGTCGTCGCCGAGGATGAAGATGATGTTAGGATGTGCCGCGGCGCATAAGGTCGAGGCGGCGATGACTGCGAGCGCGAGGTGGCGGATGGCGTGCATTTGGGTATGGTGACGAGAGACGAAGGTTAGTCGAAGGGAATCAGCGGGTCTGCCGCGCGCGCCGAATGATCCGGAAATCCTGTTGTTTTTCGGGAGAGTGCTGGATTTCGGCTGAAGACATGTCATCCCTGCCCCGGACATGAAAACAGCTCGCGTGGTGGTCGTCGGTGGCGGAGTGATCGGGCTGTGTTCGGCCTATTACGCGTTGAAGCGCGGGTTCGCGGTGACCGTCGTCGAGCGCGAGCCCGAGGGCGGCGACAATTGCTCGACGGGAAACGCGGGCATGATTGTGCCCAGCCACTTCACCCCGCTGGCCGCGCCCGGCATGATGGCCAAGGGGCTGCGCTGGATGTTCAATCCGCGGAGCCCGTTCTTCGTCAGGCCGCGTCTCGATCCCGAACTGGCGCGCTGGGGCTGGCTCTTCTACCGGAATTCAACTCCGCGGCACGTGGCCGCCTCGCGCGAGTTGTTGCGCGACTTGAACCTGGAAAGCCGCCGGCTTTTCCTCGAACTGGCGCGCGACGAGGACTTCGGCCTGGTCGAGCGCGGGCTGCTGATGCTTTGCAACACCGCGAAGGGCCTCGCCGAAGAGATCGAGGTCGCCGAGAGCGCCCGTGAAATCGGGCTGCGCGCCGATGTTCTCGACGCCGCGGCCGCCGCTAGGATCGATCCCGGCGTGACGATGGACATCGCCGGCGCCATTCATTTCACCCAGGACTGCCATCTCGATCCCGCGCGCTTTCTCAACTCGATGCGCCGACGCGTGCTCGAACTCGGCGCGTCGATCGAAAGCGGAGTGGCCATCGACCGCATCGAAACCTCGAACGGTCGCGTGAGCGCCGTCTCGGGTGGCGGCAGGCGATTCGAGGGCGACAAGTTCGTCGTCGCCAGCGGCTCATGGAGCGGCGGGCTGCTCAAGTCCGTGGGCTTGAAGCTCCCGCTGCAAGCCGGCAAGGGCTACTCGCTCACGCTGGGCGCGCCGCCGGAACTGCCGCGGCTTTGCTCGATCTTCGCGGAGGCCAAGCTGGCGATCACGCCGTTAGGTTCTAGCCTGCGCTTCGGCGGCACCATGGAGGTAGGCGGTCTCAATCTCGACGTCAACGCCATGCGCGTGCAGGGCATCGTCCGCTCGGTGCACGCGTATTTCCCGAAGTTCGCGGAAAGCGACTTCGACGGCGTGAAACCCTGGGTCGGTCTGAGGCCGGTCTCGCCGGATGGCATTCCCTACACCGGGGTGGTGAAGGGCTTGGAAAACCTCGTCGTCAACTGCGGCCACGCGATGATGGGCCTGAGCCTCGCACCGGTCAGCGGCCGCCTTGCGGCGGATCTTCTTGCGGGTGACACGCCGTTCCGCCCGATCGAAGCGCTGGCCCCCGGCCGGTTCTGATTCCCGAACTAACGAAATTTTAACATGAGCCGAGAATCCATCCACATCATCGAATCGCACACCGGGGGCGAGCCCACCCGGGTCGTCGTTTCCGGCGCGCCGGATCTGGGAAACGGTCCGCTCGCGGAGCGGGCGAAAATCCTCCGCGGTCAGCACGACTGGCTCCGTCGCGCCATCTGCAACGAACCGCGCGGCCACGACGCGATGGTCGGCGCGCTGCTTTGCGAAGCCCATGAACCGGATTGCGTTTGCGGCGTGATCTTCTTCAACAACGTCTCCACCCTCGGCATGTGCATCCACGGCACCATCGGGCTAACCGTGACGCTGGCGCACCTCGGCAGGATCGGCCCCGGAACCCACCGCATCGACACTCCGGTGGGCGTGGTCGTCGCCACCCTGCGCGAAGACGGCTCGATGGAAGTGGCCAACGTGCCCTGCCACCGCGTGGCGGCCGACGTGCCCGTCGAAGTCCCCGGCTGGGGCCGCGTCACGGGTGACATCGCCTGGGGCGGCAACTGGTTCTTCCTCATCGACCAACAGGGGCCCGCCGTGGAGTTTCGAAACATCGAGGCTCTCACCGCTTTCGCCTGGTCCGTTAGGGAAGCGCTCGCCAAACAAAACATCATCGGCACCGACGGCATGGAAATCGACCATATCGAGGTCTTCGGTCCGCCGGGAGATCCCGCCCTCGCCGACAGCCGTAACTTCGTGCTTTGTCCCGGAAAAGCCTACGACCGCTCGCCCTGCGGCACCGGCACCAGCGGCAAACTCGCCTGCCTTCACGCCGCGGGAAAACTCAAGCCCGGCCAGACCTGGCGCCAGGCGGGCATTCTCGACACCGTCTTCCACTGCCAGGTGGACGAACTTCCCGACGGCAGCGTGATTCCCCGGGTTTCCGGCCGCGCCTGGGTCAATGGTGAGTCCACCTATTTCTTCAATTCCGACGACCCGTTCCGGGATGGCATTCCCGCCGGGAGCCAGTCGGAGCCGCGGGAGTAGTTGGATGGCTCGATTTTTGCGGTGAGTTTTTGGATGAGGAACCACCCCCGGCGGCTCACGTCCTATCGTCCATCGGTGGATCAAGTCTGAAATGAAGTTCCCCGCGCCCCGTCGTCAAATCGTGCGCTGGAAATCGTTGGCATCGCCCACAAATCTTGTTTTTTCTCCTAGCCCGTCACGCAATCCCATTTATTCTCGGGGCGGCGTGAGGCACGGCGCATCCGGCCCCGCATGACTCTCAAAATCGCATCGAATTCCCCATGAATCTCACACTCAAAGTATGGCGGCAGTCCGGGCCGAAGGCCCAAGGTAAGATCGAAACCTACGACGCGAAGGAGATTCCGACCGAGGCCTCGTTCCTCGAAATGCTCGACATCGTCAACGAGCGGCTCATCACCAAGGGCCAGGAGCCGATCCATTTCGACCACGATTGCCGCGAGGGAATCTGCGGTTCCTGCTCGCTGACGATCAACGGGATTCCCCACAGCAAGGAGCGCGCGACTGCCACCTGCCAAGTCCACATGCGCAAATTTTCCGACGGCGACACCATCTGGATCGAGCCGTTCCGCGCCAATCCTTTCCCGATCG
>JBFZFJ010000170.1:0-3064 GCA_041306405.1 Verrucomicrobiales bacterium
GGATGCATACTGGCGGGTTTGACATTTTCGACCCGCGCGGTCGGGACATTGTGACCATCTATGGCGGCGGTGTTGAGGTGGAAAGCTTAGAAGCCAACGCCCGCCTAATCGCCGCCGCGCCCGAGTTGCTTGAGGCGTTGGAAGACGCCCTAGAGTTTATCGAGGGTTACGCTGACGTGGTGGACGGCAGCTACGGCGAGCCCAGTCCTAACCGGGCGATGTCGCTGGCGAGCGAGATCCGATCTGCCATCCGCAAGGCGAGGGGGGAGTGATGAGCGGAGGATACACCTACGGCACACCTGAACCAAAACAGCGGTGCCCGTACTGCCGAGCCTTATGCTGTGCCGACTTTGTGGATGTCGGTGTCGGATACGTCCAGTGCGGGCCGTATCATTGCGAAGCCTGTCGGGCATCTGAAATAGGGCCGCACGACGAGCCGCGTGACCTAACGCCCGCCGAAGAATATCACGGCTGGTACGCTCCAGCGTCTGAACCTGGATCGTCTGTAAACACCGACGCAGATGGTCGGGTCATCCGATTTTTTGAGGCTGACACTCTTTACCGAAAATCAGTCGGCGTCGGTCCCCGCTATGACAACCATGGAAGGCTTTTGCCATGACCCTCTCAACCCGCATAGCATCGGCAGAGGTCGGGAGCCGGGAGTTGGATGCTTTGAAGGCAGTCATCAGCGATGAAGAAATCCTTCGCGTTCATGGTTTTGCCAACTTCGGCCCCGGAATAACGCCGCGCCAAGTCGTTAACGATGGTGTCCGCAAGTACGCGGTTGGGTACCAAGGCGGCTACACCCAACTCTGCATTTTGCTGGATCACAAGCTGATCACAAATCCAAAGCCGGGAAGCTACCGCGCCAACCTAACCCAGAAGGGAAAGGCATACGCCCGCGCTGTATACCAACTGGATCAGGCCCGCCTCCGATCCGCCGAAGCCATCCTCAAAGCCGTGGAGAGTGAGGAAGTGACCGGACAATCATCGGAGAACGAAACAATGCGCGCTGAACTGGGCATCGACGGCAATGCTGGCTTCGCTTTGATAGGCGATAACATTCAGGAAGGAGAGGCTGAGTTTGTCACGGTCGAAAAGCGCAAGGATGAGCCGCTTTATCTAGCCGAGTGTCGGGCAGCTACGCAGGCTTACAATAAGCTAAAGGCCCGTCTGGGGCTGGAGCACCTGCCATATCGTATCGGCCCAAGCCATCCGAGGCACGTCTAATGACCACCAACGCAGAACTAAAGAGGCTGGCCGAGCAGGCGACGCCGGGGGAGTGGTCTTGGGTTGATGGTGCGAGCCCCTCGGATATGGGCGCGCTTATCAGCGCAGACGGAAAGCGCGTCTGTTGGTTTGGGGATTTTGGAAACGATGAGTGCTCTTACCCAGCGGCAGGCGACTCACCGTCAGACGATGACCAAGCGTTCTTGGCAGCCGCCAACCCAGCCAGGATCATCACTCTTGTGGATGAGTGCGAAAAGCACGAACGGACCATCGCGCGACTAAGTAAGCAGGCGTCCACCAGTCGAACCTTTTGGCTTCGTGCTGCTAGGGCTGCGCTCGACGGAGACCTACGCGAGTTGAGAAACCGCGTCGATATGGCCGATGCGCCGCCCGTTGACGTGGTCCTGTCCCTAGTCACCGGGGAGGGGGAGTGATGCTCGATTGGCTGATTGTCGCAGCATCTCTGATTGCATGGGTATGGGTGACCAGACTTCATTTCCCACCTCGGACAGACCCTAAGCATTGGAAAGCACCCGGCCTGTCCATGACGGTGCGAGACGGCAAAATCCATTACCGAAAGAAACCACAATGACCCTCACCCCCCAAGAAATCGCAGATGGATTTGACGCCCCGATCGGTGACGGCCAATTTCTTTACAGAACCACTTTGTGCGGAGAGTGCCACCTTGTCGAAGCCTCTACGGGTTTTGCTCGGGTCAAAATACCATACGACTATGCGTTTACCTGCAACTCACGTCAGCGTCGTGACGCAGAACGAATAGTCGCTGCATTGACCACCCCACCCCCCGAACCAAACACGTCCGCCGAGCCTGTTGGGCCGGTGACTGTCGCTCAAGCGGACCGAGAGATGGCGGCGAAGTGGTCCAAGCTGCAATCGCGTCACGCACAGGCGGCGAACATGCTTCGCGGTAGCTGTGACACCGCGCCTCTAGTCCAGCTATTCGCTCGCCACCGCCTACAGACCGAGGTCGCCCTCACCGACCACGCCACCGCAACCCGGTTGCTGGCGGAGAAGGATGCGCGGATTGCGGAGTTGGAAACCGAACGGGACGCAGCCCTGCGTGAATGCTCCAAGTGGGCCACCGAAGCAGGCTTTGCGATGGGTAAGCTCGAAACCAGCGAGCTTGCCGGAGTCGTCGATGGCTGGAGAGCCCGAGCTACCGCCGCAGAGGCCGAGGTTGAGCGGTTGAGGGAGGCTTTGAACGGGATTGTTCATGGTGACGTGAGTGGCCTCGATGACGCGCAACATATTGCTCTCAGAGCCCTAGCAGGAGGAAAGGTAGATGAGTGAATGGCAACCGATTGAGACGGCTCCAAGGGATGGCAGCAAGTTCGACGCGCGGTGCTGGCTGTATCCGCCCAAGACGGCATACTTCAACGGGCAGTTGATCGTTCACCACGACCGCGACGGCGGCGAAATCGCCTATCCGTTTACGCACTGGAAGCCCCGCGTTGCTTCCCCCTCAAAGACCGGGGGACATGGATGAGCGCATTGGAACGCATGGCGAGGGCTATGCAGGAAAGCCCCGCGTGGCCTGCCGTGTACGACGCCGGGACCGCACACACACTAGCCCGCGCCGCCCTTATGGCGATTAGGGAGCCGGACTTAATGACAACCGTGGCTGGAGCTAAGGTGATCGTGAAAGAGATGAAAGGGGACGAAGACTACTTTGCCGCAAAAGGTGCGTGGACTGCCATGATTGACCATGTTCTGAAGGAGGGGGAGGGATGAGCGAAGACCGCGCCAGAGCCATTGAGGCACGTAACGCCGCCCTTATTGCTGATCAGGCGGAAAAGCTTGGGACAAACCCTGA
>JBFZFJ010000171.1:0-3717 GCA_041306405.1 Verrucomicrobiales bacterium
TCACTCGCCGATTTGCTCGAGAACACCGTAGTAGTCGCTGTAAAACCCGGCGATTTTCCACGCGGCAAATCCCAGAACGAGGAAATACAGCAGCTTGGGAATCATCACGGACACCCGTTTCACGCTGGATTCCGCGTCGTCCTGAAACAACTTGGACCAGCGGGCGAGATCCTTGTCCAAGGTGCCCGCCTCCTCGCCGGTCGAGTAGGACCGGGCGAACGCCGTTGGAAACGCATCATCCGCCATGAACCGCGGGCCGAGCGCGTTTCCCGCCATCGCGGCTTTGACCAGCTTGCTTCCCGCCTCGCGGATCACTCCGCTTTGGGACGCTTCGGACGCCAACCCGGCGGTTTCACTCATCGAGATCCCGGCGAGCACGCACGAGTGATAGACTTTGCAAAACCTCGCCATCGCCAGGTTGCGGCGTGCATTGCCGATCCACGGAATGCGGTTGATCAAGCGGTCGATTCCCGGCTTCTCCGGAGCCTGCTTCAGTAGCGCGCGGATCCCCACGAAGACGCAAAAACCCGCCGCGTAAACGATGAGCAGCGTGACGACCAGACTGCCCAGGATTTCCGCCGAGGTCATCCCGCCCTTCATCAGGGCGACCGGCACGATGCCGATGAAAATCCCCAGATGAAGGACCATGAGCGGATAGATCATTCCCTTGACCACATCCCGGCGGGCGGACGCCAGCATTCCGAAATAGTCGGCGAGATGCTGGAACGCGGGGGCGAGCTTTCCGCCGCGCTCGCCCGCGCCGATGATGGCGCGCTCAATGTCGTTCAGGCGCGCGCCGAAAGCCGCGGCGATCGATTCGCCCGCCTCCAAGCCTCGGTTCAAATCCGCCAGAAGGGCGACTTGCGGCGCGGGAAGCCGGGTATCCAGCAACACCGCCGCCGCCTTGCGGATGTCGAAACCCGCGTCCAGCAGCTTCGCCATTTCCGAGTAGAAGAGATGCTTGTGGGAGTCGTTTGCGGTCATGGATTTTCCAATCCATACCCGCCAGCCGAACGTCCGGCTAGGATTTCTTGGCGAGCATCTTCAACTTCGCCCGCCGGTAATTCCAAACATGGAGCCACGGGTGCGCGCCATGCTCATCCGTGGCGAGGTAGGCGGAATAAGCGACCCCGGCGCACCACAGCGCGGGAACCACGATCAACGACAGCCCGAGCGTCGCTAAGCTCAACCACAAGGCGATGAAAACCATCATGACATTCCCGGCGGTCATGATGCCAAACCCGGAGAGGTAGTGATGTTTATAGAGGTGGCCCAGGCCGGGAACGATGCTCAGCAGAGCTGCGATCTTATTCCGGTCCACTTGCTTCCAGGCATCGATGAGTTCTTTCATGGCGGTAAAATCCGCATGTAAGATGCCAGAAGAGTCCCCCCGACGCAAGTTGAGAATGGCCGCGAAAACAGGAGCGGCGCTAAGGCTTTTTCGCGAAGACCAATCCGCTGCGCGATGGGCTGTAGATTTTCATCACGCCGTCGTCCCCGACGGGATAGTCGAACGCGTGATCCACCCGGCCGTGGCCACCGGTGTCGGCTTGGTCGCTGTCCAGCACGAGTTCGCGGGTTTCGAGGCCGGGCGCGTGAACGGGGTAGCCGAACAGCGAGTTTCCGACGGAGAAATTGAACACGAAGATCAAATTCGCCCGCTCGGCGACGATGATTTTCTGCCCTTGGTCGAGGTGCAACAACTGCGCGGGCGGCGTGGAGAGCAGCCCGGAATTTTTCGCGAAATCCATGAGCTGCCGGTCGAACTCCGCGAGCCAGCCGTATTTCAAATCCGGGTTGTCCACCAGCGACCATTGGCGGCGGCAGTAGTGATAGGACCAGCCGTTGCCCTCGCGCGGGAAATCCAGCCACTCGGGATGGCCGAACTCGTTGCCCATGAAATTGAGCCAGCCCTCGCCGCCTAACACCAGCGTGACGAGGCGGATCAGCTTGTGCAGGGCAATCCCGCGCTCGATGGCCGGATGCGGATCGTCCTTGCCCATGTGCCAATACATCTCCTTGTCCATCAGCCAGAAGGCGAGCGTCTTGTCGCCGACGAGTGCCTGGTCGTGGCTCTCGGCGTAGGCGATGGTGGCTTCCCCGAAACGGCGGTTCGCCAGAATCCCCCACAGCTCGCCGATGTCCCAATCCTCGTCGCGGCTATGCTTGAGCAGCTTGATCCAGTAGTCGGGAATTCCCATGGCGAGGCGATAGGAAAACCCGAGCCCGCCGTCCTCGATCGGCCGGCAGAGGCCGGGCATGCCGGACATGTCCTCGGCGATGGCGATGGCTCCGGGCTTGAGGTCCCGGATGAGTTTGGAGGCGAGCTTCAGATAAAGGATCGCCATGTCATCGGCATCCCCGCCGAAGTAGTCATCATAATTTCCGAAAGCCTTGTTCCCGCGCGAGTGGTAGAGCATCGAGGTCACGCCATCGAAGCGGAAGCCGTCGAAGCGGAACTCCTCCAGCCAGTAGCGGACGTTTGATAGAAGGAACTGCCGCACTTCAGGGCGGCCGTAGTCGAAGCATTTCGAGTCCCAGCCGGGATGGTCGCCGAGCGGCCCGTCGTGGAAATACTGGTGGCCGGAGCCGTCGAAATCGTTGAGTCCCTCGGCGATGTTCTTCACCGCGTGCGAGTGGACGACATCGAGCAGAACCGCCAGCCCGAGGCCGTGGGCGGTGTCGATGAGGTATTTCAAATCCTCCGGCGTGCCGAAGCGCGAGCACGGCGCGAAGAACGAGGAGACGTGATAGCCGAACGAGCCGTAATAAGGATGCTCCTGTACCGCCATCAGCTGCACCGTGTTGTAGCCCGCCTTGATGATGCGGGGCAAAACGGAATCCGCAAACTCGCGGTAGGTGTGGACGCGCGGCTCCTCGCCGGCCATGCCGACATGGGATTCATAAATCAGCGGCGACTTGATAGACGCCGGGTCGAACTCGTGTTTCCAAACATAAGGCTGCGGCGTGTTCCAGATTTGCCCGCAGTAATCATGCGTCGTCGGGTCCTGCACCGCGCGGCGGATGCACGCCGGAATGCGGTCGCGCCGTGAACCGTCGGCACCGACGATGTGCAGCTTCACCTTCTGCCCGTGGGCGAGCGCGTCCGCCGGCAGGTCGAGCGACCAGACGCCGCTGTCCGAAGGGGCGAGCGGATGGCTTTCGCGGTCCCATTTGTTGAAATCCCCGAGCAGCGACACGGCTTGCGCGGACGGCGCCCACTCGCGGATCTTCCATTGGTTGGAAGACGGCTGGAAATGGATGCCGACGTGTTTATGACCGGTGGCGTAGGCTGCAAGCGTCTTCGAGCCCTGTTCGATTTCCGCAAGCGCGTCGGAAAACTGGGTCATCCGCCGCTCGATCGCGCCTTGGTGGGGTTCGAGCCACGGATCGTCTTGGACAAGCTTTGGTTTCTCCGCCATTGCGGCTGAAGATGGAGGGTTTCGCTGGCAGCGAAAAGCCAAATCCGCGGCTGGAAAAATCCGGAAAATGGCTTATTTCATCCCGATGAAAATCTCCCTCATTCCCGTCATCGTCTTGCTGAGCGCCATTCATGCCGCGGCGGATTTCGAGACGCTCGTGAAAATGGGCGATGTCCATGATGCGAAATTCCAGTTCGACAAAGCGCTCGAATACTACCTTCCCGCCGAGAAACTGGCACCGAACAACGCCGCGCTGCTGGTGAAAATCTCCAAACAATACGCGCTCCGCATGAAG
>JBFZFJ010000172.1:0-9090 GCA_041306405.1 Verrucomicrobiales bacterium
TGACCTTCTTGGCGTATTGCTTGAAGACCTCGTAGCTGCCGGTGCGGGTGGCCTTCTGGAGCAGGTGAATGGTTTCCGGATTGAAGAGGTGGAATTCGCCGTCGCTGCGCCACTGATAGACGCCGCCGGTGTCGAGCGCGGCCTCCTCGGCCTCGATGTGGCGGTCCGGGAAGGCCTCGCGGTGGCGGATGAGCGCTTCCTCGGCGACCTGTTCGATGTCCGAGCCTTCGCAACGGCTGGAAGTGCCGCAGAAATACTTGTTCACCAGATCGGTGGAGAGGCCGATGGTTTCGAAAATCTGCGCGCCGCGGTAGGAGGCGACGGTCGAGATTCCCATCTTGGCCATGGTTTTCACCACCCCCTTGATCGAGCCTTTGAGGAAATTGTAGGAAGCCTTCTCCAGCGTGATGTCGAGCATGTCGTCCTCGATCATCTTGTGGATGGACTCGAACGCCATGTAGGGGTTGATCGCGTCCGCGCCGTAACCGATGAGCGTGGAGAAATGGTGGACCTCGCGGGCCTCGCCGGTTTCGAGGATGATCGAGACGAGCGTGCGGGTGCCTTTGCGGACCAGATAGTGGTGGATGCCGCCCATCAGCAGCAGCGTCGGGATGGCGGCGCGGCCCTTGTCGATGTTTCGATCGGAAAGAACCAGCAGGTTGAAGCCTTCGGCGATGGCGGTGTCCGCGGCGGCGCAGATTTTGTCGAAAGCGGCTTCGAGCCCTTCGCCGCCCTGGTTGGCGGGGAACAGCGCGTCGATGGTGGTGGTCTTGAAGCCGTCCAACTCGATTTCACGGAGCCGGGCGAGCGACTCGTTGTCGATGAGCGGGCTGTCGAGGCGGACCATGCGGCAGCTCTTCGGTCCGGGAGCGAGCAGGTTGCCCTCGGAGCCGAGGAAGGTTTCCGTGGAGGTGACGAGCTCCTCGCGGATGCAGTCGAGCGCCGGGTTGGTGACCTGGGCGAAGATCTGCTTGAAATACTGATAGAGATGCTTCGGCTTGCTGGAGAGCACGGCGAGCGGGGTGTCGTTGCCCATCGAGGAGATCGGTTGGACGCCGGTCGCGGCGGTAGGTCCGAGCAGCATGCGGAGATCCTCGTAGGTGTAGCCGAACGCGAGCTGGCGCTCGAGGATGCGCTTTTCCTCGATGGTTTTCGGGGATTTGGCGGCGGGAAGATCCTTGAGCGTGATGCGGTTGTCGGCGAGCCACTGACGATAGGGCTTGGCGGAATAGACGCGCTGTTTGATTTCCTCGTCGGGGACGATGCGGCCTTCCTTCATGTCCACGAGGAACATCTTGCCGGGGCGCAGGCGGCCTTTTTCGACGATGGTCATCGGGTCGAGATCGGGAACGACACCGACTTCCGAGGCCATGATGACGAGGTCGTCGTCGGTGACATAATAGCGGCTCGGGCGGAGGCCGTTGCGGTCGAGCACGGCGCCGATCTGCTGGCCGTCGGAGAAGGTGATGGAGGCCGGGCCGTCCCATGGCTCCATCATGCAGGCGTGGAATTCGTAGAACGCCTTCTTGTCCTCATCCATCATGGTGTGGCGTTCCCAAGGCTCGGGAATCATCATCATCATGGCGTGGACCAGGTCGTAGCCGCCGTAGTGCATGAATTCCAGGGCGTTGTCGAAGCGCGCGGAGTCGGAGCCGTCCTCGTTGATGACCGGGAAGATGTTTTCGATTTCCGTGCCGAAAAGGTCCGACTGGCAGAGCGCCTGACGGGCCTTCATGAAATTGGCGTTGCCCATGACCGTGTTGATCTCGCCGTTGTGGGCGATGAAGCGGTTAGGATGGGCGCGCGACCAGCTCGGGAAGGTGTTGGTCGAGAAACGGGTGTGCATCAGCGCCAGCGCCGATTCGTAATCCGGGTCGAGAAGATCCGGGAAATAGGTGGAAAGCTGGCAGGGTGTGAGCATGCCCTTGTAAACCATGGTTCGGGCGGAGAGGCCGGTGACGTAGTGATAGTCCGCGCCGGGGAAGGAGTTGCTCTTGTTGCCGTGGACGTCGCGGAACTGGTTAGGCACCTCGTTGTTGCGGATCCACGCGCCGACGCGCTTGCGGATGACGTAGAGCTTGCGCTCGAAGGCCATCGGGTCGGTGATGTCGGCGCTTTTGCCGATGAAAATCTGCTTGATGACCGGCTCGTAGCGGCCGGAGGTTTTGCCGAGAATTTCGCTCCGGACCGGCACGGTGCGCCAGCCGAGGAACTTCTGGCCTTCCTCGCGGACGACGAGTTCGAAGACCTGCATGGCGACCTCTCGCACCGAGGCTTCCGGCGAGAAAAACGCACAACCCGAGCCGTATTCGCCTTCCGGCGGGAGCTCGACGCCTTTTTTCGCCATTTCCCGGCGCAGGAACTTGTCCGGCATCTGGGTGAAAATGCCCGCGCCGTCGCCGGTCGCCGGATCCGATCCGCTGGCACCGCGGTGGTCCATTTGTTCGTTCATCGTGAGGGTTTTCACGATGATGTCATGCGAGCGCTTGCCTTTGAGATGGGCGATGAAGCCGACGCCGCAGGCATCTTTTTCGCGCGACGGATGCCAGAGGCCTTGAGGTTCAGGCCAGCCAAATGGAGATTTCTGCGATGAGGGCATGGAGTTTAGTAAGGAAATAGATCGAAATTCATGTGCGTCAAAGCTTCAGAAACTCCTGAAATTGAACGGAGCACTGGAGATCAGACGCGAAACGGGCGGAAATCTGCTTTCCACCGGGGGGCGTGTCAAGGCCGGGGGTGTCGGGAGCCCAAGACGCGGGTTGTTCCGGATTACTTCGCGGCGGGTGGAATCGCTTCCACGGCGGGCACGCCGAGCGTGTGGACCTTGAAAGTGGTTTCGGGTGCGTATGGCTTTTTGATGAATTTTGCGGCGAATATCTGCAGGTATGCCGCCCAGTGTTTCTCGGTGGTGATTTGGCCCTGGCCTTCCCAGCCGAAGCCGGAAAACCAGCGGACGCCGCCATGGCCATCGGTGTGGGCGAGGCAGAGGGCCTGGGTTTCACCGGAGGCATTGGTGAAGGCCGTCATTTTCATCACACGTGAAGGGTCGATGACGATGCCGGTTCCGAGGCCGAATCCGTCGAGTTTTTCCCACAGTTGCATCGTGCCTGTCTTCGGTGAGAAAACCGGGGTGGTTCCTTCGACCTGCGGCTTGAGGCCGATGGCGACATCGATATTGGCGGGTGCGCCGTCGAGGGTGAAGCGCGAGTCGCATTGGAACAGGCGCTGGCCCATGATGAGGGTGATGCGCTTGGTTTCGCGCAGGACTTTACCCTTGAAGTCGCTGGCGTAGTCGAGCTCGAAGCTCACTCGCTCGGGAGTGTTTTCGATCACGCGGTGGGCGATGAAAGTGTCGGAATTGTGGAGTTGGCCATCGGCCCAGACCGAGATGCCGCCGCAGCCGCGGGAGTCGCCGACTTTATAGACGTCGTAGCCTTCGCCCTGGTCGTCATGATAGGGTTTCGCGACTTTTCCATAGGGCAGCTTGAGGCTGTCCTCGATGTACCACTTGTCGATGACCGGGTAGGGGACGCGTTTGAACCAGCAGTCGATGCCGCTGTTTTCCGGGCCGGGCCGCAGTGCCGGGCCGTAGGTGCGGAAGGCGACGAGGTCGTTTTCCCAAGCAAAGTCGTCCTTTCGCTCGGGGACGAAACGGGCGAAGGCGCGCGGTTTGGCCGGCATGAAGACTTCCGGCAGTTTCACGCCCTTGAAGGAGGCGAGATCGGTGCGGCTTTTCGTGGGGTCGAGCAGGCGGATGATTTCCGAACCGGCGAGCAGGAACGCGCCGGAGCCGTAAACTTCGGTGGATTCGGCGGTGGTGTCCTGCTTGTCGGGCGAGTCGCCGATTTTCTGGACGAACCCGAGCATGCCGGTGGGCTGGATGTTTCTGGCGAGCGCCTGATAGCCTTTCATGACCGCGGGCCGGAAGGTCTCGGCGGGAAGCAGGCCGCGGTTGATGCCCCAGGCCATGGCGTAGGTGAAAAAGGAGGAGCCGGATGACTCGCCCTGCGGGTCCTGCGGATCGAGCAGGCTCGTGCGCCACAGGCCGTCGGCGTTCTGGAGCTTGAGCAGCGCGAACATCATGTCGTGATATAGGCCGAGGTATTTCACGCGCGACGGATGATCTTCCGGCAGGTAATCGAGCACGTGGACGAGGCCGCCGGTGACCCAGCCGTTGCCGCGGGCCCAGAAGACTTTTTTCCCGCTCGGCGTGCGCCTGGTGAAAAAGTTGTTGTCTCGGTAGTAGAGATGGTGCGTGGGATCGTAGAGCACGTCGGTGGTCGTCCACCATTCACGGTCCGCCCACTCGAGGAATTTCGGATCGCCGGTGATCTGCGAGAGATGCGCCCAGACGGGCGGCGACATGAAGAGCGCGTCGCACCAGCACCAGGTGAAAGTCCCGCCGGAGACGGACTTCGGGGTTTCCTGCGCGAGCGCGGCGGTGACCTTGTCGAAGTGGGCGACGCTCGGCTCCATCTTCGCCTTGTCCTTGTCCAGGCGATACATTTCCAGCCATGCCTGAAGGACGGCGTGGTCGTCGGCGTGGGTCACGCGGGGACCGGGGCCGTAGGAAAGCTGCTTGCCGAACGAGTCGAGCGCTTCGAGATATTTCGCCTCGCCGGAAACCTGATGGAGCGCGGAGAGCCCGAGGAAAAACGGTGCCTGCGTCCAGTCGTAAATCTTGTGCTGCGAAGGGTTCGCGATCTGCCAATCCGCCACCCGCGTCATGTCCTGGAGGATCTCGCCGGGCTTCGGGTCGGCTGCGGCGAGCGGAGAAATGATCGCCAGTGCGAAAAGCAGGGATTTGCCGAAAATGGAGCGTTGAGGGCGGTGCATGGAATTTTTTTAATGCTGGGTTTACGTGGTGACTGAGTTTCCGGTTGTCACGGGACGGGTCCAATGAAGAATGGCGATCCGCCCCGTCAAAGGAAATTTGAAGGCAACCAAATCATTATGGAAACACGACTGATGCCATCACCCCGCGAAGCTGCGATCCTCGATACGGACGAATCGCGCGCCACCTTTCTGCTCGAAGACCTCTTTCTTCCCGGCCAGGTCTGCCTCGTTTACACCGACCTCGACCGCGCCATCGTCGGCAGCGCGACCCCGACAAGCACCCCTCTCTCCCTCGGCAACGACGACGCCCTCAAGGCGGATTTCTTCTGCCAGCGCCGCGAGATCGGCATCCTCAACATCGGCGAAGCCGGCAGCGTGACCGTCGATGGCACAGTCTATGAAATCGCCAGGCACGACTGCCTCTACATCGGCCGCGGCAGCCGCGAGGTGAGTTTCGCCAGCGCCTCCGCCGAGACGCCCGCCGCGTTTTATCTCGTCAGCTATCCGGCCCACGCCGCGCATCCGACGACCAAGGCGACCCGCGCCGACGCCAACCGCGTCGCGCTCGGCACCAAGGACGAATGCAACGAGCGGACGATTTTCCAGTATGTGCATGAAAACGGCATCAAGAGCTGCCAGCTCGTGCTCGGCTTCACCGAATTCCAGCCCGGCAGCATCTGGAACACCATGCCCTGCCACACCCACGACCGCCGCAGCGAGGTCTATTGCTATTTCGACGTCCCCGCCGCGCACCGCGTGCTTCACATGATGGGCGAGCCGCAGCAAACCCGCCCGATGTGGGTCGCCGACCGCCAAGCCGTGCTCTCGCCGCCGTGGTCCATTCATTGCGGCTGCGGCACCGCCAGCTATCGTTTCTGTTGGGCGATGGGCGGTGAGAACCAGGCCTTCACCGACATGGACCGCGTCGAAATCTCCGAGCTCCGCTAAGCCATGAAATCCTTCGACCTCACCGGCAAGACCGCCATCGTCACCGGCTGCAAGCGCGGCATCGGCTTCGCCATGGCGGAAGGCCTCGCCGAAGCGGGTGCCAACATCATCGGCGTCAGTGCCAGCCTTGAGAAGAGCGGCAGCGCGATTGAAAAGGCCGTCACCGCCCTCGGCCGGACCTTCGCCGCCTATC
The DNA here is from genome assembly GCA_041306405.1 of Verrucomicrobiales bacterium. GTDB lineage: Bacteria > Verrucomicrobiota > Verrucomicrobiia > Verrucomicrobiales > Akkermansiaceae > Luteolibacter. The sequence continues at coordinate 5,978 of JBFZFJ010000172.1, forward strand.
AGTGCGATTTCTCGGATCGTGAGGCGGTGAAAGCCTTCGCCGCGCAAGTCATGGCCGAGCACGGCGTGCCCGACATCCTCGTCAACAACGCCGGCACCATCAAACGCAAGCCCGCCGCCGAGCATCCGGATGACATGTGGTTCGAGGTCATCGACGTGAACCTCAACGCCCAGTTCCTCCTCAGCCGCGACATCGGTGCGAAGATGATCGAGCGCGGCAGCGGGAAAATCATCTTCACCGCCTCGCTTCTAACGTTCCAAGGCGGCGTCACCGTGCCCGGCTACGCGGCGTCCAAGGGCGGCATCGGCCAGCTTACCAAGGCGCTTGCCAACGAGTGGGCGTCCAAGGGCGTCAACGTCAACGCCATCGCCCCCGGCTACATTTCCACCGACAATACGGAAGCGCTGCGCGAGGATCCGGTCCGCAGCCAGCAAATCCTCGCCCGCATCCCGGCCGGTCGCTGGGGCGAAACCGCGGATTTCAAAGGTCCGGTCGTCTTCCTCGCCAGCGAAGCCTCCCGCTATGTCCACGGCGAGATCCTCGTCGTCGATGGCGGCTGGATGGGCAGGTGAAACCGAGGGTGGCTAGAGTTTGAGAAACGCGTCCGCGTCGAGGAAATCCTGGCCGTAGATCAGGTGGTCTAGCAGGGGCACTCCGGTGAGGTCCTCGACCACGCCTTTGTTCGTGATCATGGCGGTGTCCATCTCGTCCTCAAGCTGGTTGAGGACGATGCCGGCGCAGACGAGCCCTCTCGCGCGGATGGCGTGGACGGTGAGTAAGATGTGGTTGAGCGCGCCGAGCTTGTTGCCGGCCACGAGGATGACGGGCAGTTTCAAATCCGCGGCGAGATCGGACACTCGGTAATTTGCGGCGAGCGGGACTTCCCAGCCGCCTGCGCCTTCGACGAGGACTTGCGCGTGTTTCGCGGCGAGGTGGTGAAATCCGGCGATCAGTTCGGCGGGGTCCACCGTGCGGTTCTCCAACATGCCCGCGACATACGGCGCGACCGGGGTGTTGAGGTGAACCGGGTTGATTTCATCCAGATCGATCCCGCCCGACGCGGCGGATAGGATGGCGGCGTCCTCGCGATCCCCGCAGGCGACGGGCTTGTAACCGACGGCGTCGCGGCCCTCGTTGCGCAGGGTCTCCAGAATCAGGCGGGTGACGTAGGTTTTGCCGACTCCTGTGTCGGTGCCCGTGATGAAGAAGCTCATGGCCGAGGGTTGGCGGGCAGGGGAGCGCGGGTCAAGGCGGGCGAATGACAAATTTCCCTTTCCCGTCGTAAATCCCCGTTCATGCTCGCCCCACATGACAGCAGATTTCCTGGTGATCGGTGCCGGCATCGCCGGGCTTTCCTTTGCCCTGCGGGCGGCGCGACACGGATCGGTGATCGTGGTCACGAAAGGGGACGCCTACGAGTCGAACACCGCGTGGGCGCAGGGCGGGATCGCCTCGGTGCTGCCCGAGGGCTTGCGCGATGCCGGGGATTCCGAGGAGTCGCACATCGCCGACACCCTCGATGCCGGTGCCGGTCTCTGCAAGGAAGCCGCGGTGCGGACGATCATCCACGAAGGCGCGGCGGCGATCGATGACCTGGTGAATTACGGCGTGTCCTTCGACCGGGAAAACGCCCATTTCCTGCTCGGCAAGGAAGGCGGCCACTCGCACCGGCGGATTCTCCACGCCCGCGACACGACCGGCCGCGAGGTGGCGCGGGCGCTCATCGAGGCCGCGCGCAAGACGCCGAACCTGACTCTGCTGGAAGACCATTTCGTCATCGATCTGATTACCTCGACCAAGCTCGGCGGCGTGGTGGACGACCGGGTGCTCGGCGCTTACGTGCTCGAAACGAAGACCAGCGAGGTGAAGGTTTTCCGCTCGGACCGGGTGATTCTAGCAGCCGGCGGCTGCGGCAAGGTCTATCTCTACACGACCAATCCCGACTCGGCGACCGGCGACGGCGTGGCGCTCGGCTGGCGGGCGGGCGCCTCGATCGCGAACATGGAATTCATCCAGTTTCACCCGACCTGTTTTTACAACCCCGGCGCCACCGGTCCCGAGGCGCGCTCGTTCCTCGTCAGCGAGGCGGTGCGCGGCGAGGGCGGGATTTTGATCAACGCCAAGGGCGAGGACTTCACGAAAAAAATCGATCCGCGCGGTTCGTTGGCGCCGCGCGACATCGTGGCCCGCGCCATCGACCGGGAAATCAAGCGCACCGGCGCGCCGTGTGTCTATCTGGACGTCACCCACAAGCCGAAGGGCTTCATGAAGGAGCGTTTTCCTTATATTTACGACACGCTCATGAAGTTCGGTCTCGACTGTGAGACCCAGCCGATCCCTGTGGTCCCCGCCGCGCATTACCAATGCGGCGGCGTGCTGACCGACGTCAACGGCAAGACTTCCATCCGCGGGCTGTTCGCGGTGGGCGAGGTCGGCTGCACCGGCCTGCACGGCGCGAACCGCCTGGCGTCGAACTCGCTGCTGGAAGGCAACGTCGTCGGTCGCAGGGCGCTGGATGAAATGATGCGGCTCTATCCGCCCGGCAAGGCCGCCTCGGCGCCTCCTGAGATTCCCGAGTGGGAGCACGGCGACACCGCGGAGCCGGACGAACTGGTGGTGATCTATCACAACTGGGACGAGATCCGGCGCCTGATGTGGGACTACGTCTCCATCGTCCGCACCGACAACCGCCTGCGCCGGGCCTCGGCGCGCTTGCGGAATCTGAAGAAGGAGGTCCGCGAGTTCTACTGGGGCCACCGCGTCAACGCGGACATCCTGGAGCTGCGGAACCTCGTCGCGGTCGCCGGCCTGATCGTCGAGTGCGCCACCCGCCGCAAGGAATCGCGCGGCCTGCATTACACGCTGGATCATCCGGAATCCGACGAGCGGCTCTGCACGGATACCGTCCTGCGGAAGTTCTAACTGTAGGGGCGCTCCCCTCACGGACAAGAGAAAAGCGCGCGTTGGATATCCCCCCGGATCTCGCAACGCGCGCTTTTTTCAGAACCACTCGGCTTGGCCCTGTTCGGTTGACGTCCCCCCGGAAATCAAAAACGAACTTGTGTGGGCCCGGCTTCTTGGTTGTGAGTCCCTCGGGGCCGAAGCGCCTCAGA
>JBFZFJ010000173.1:0-7956 GCA_041306405.1 Verrucomicrobiales bacterium
CACGGTCGCCCGTGCCGCCTTGGCCTCTGCTGGTGCTTATTTGTTCATTTCTGTTCATTTCGATTTTCACACAGGGGACTTGAACCCCATTTAGACTGCGCCCATGCTGGGCACACACAAGGCGCTGGAGCGAACACGTATGCTTGTCACGAATCGTGCTGTTTCCTCACTTCGTTCGGGCACGATTCGCGCCAAGCACACGTGTCGCTCAGCTTTGACGTTCGGAAAAATACAAGGACACTACTGTCCAAAACAGCGGATTGAAAAGCCCGCCCTCCCTGTTCGGAATGTGATTGGTTTTTCATTCACCCCGATTCCATCCGTTCAGGGCGGGTTTTCCAATCCGCTGTTTTGGACGTTAGTGGTAAGAATTCGGGATGTATCCCCTTGCCAGCGCTCGCGGGGATGGTTGAATTTCCCGACATGAAAAAAGAAGACCGCGAGTTCCTGTTCCACCTGTTGGAAACCCCGAGCCCCACGGGGTTTGAAATGCGCGGTCAACAGGTCTGGGCGGACTGGATCAAAAGCCACGCGCCCGAGGTCACCTGCGACGCCTACGGTTCCACCTGGGCGACGCTTCCCGGCAAATCCAAGCGCATCGTCATGCTGGAGGCCCATGCCGACGAGATCGGCTACATGATCAAGCACATCGACGAGCGCGGATTCCTCCGCATCGACCGCGTCGGCGGCTCGGATGCCGCCACCGCGCGCGGCCGCCGCCTCACGATCCTCGGCGACAAGGGGCCGGTTTCCGGCATCATCGGCAACACCGCCATCCACCTCCGCCGCGACGAGGCCGGCCATGAAAAAGCGCCCCACGTCCATGACCTGTGGGTGGATGTCGGTGCTTCGACCGCTGCCGAAGTCACCGCGCTCGGCATCCGCGTGGGCCACCCCGCCGTCTATCAGGACGGGCCGCTGGAACTCTCCCACAAGCGCCTCATCGGCCGCGCGCTCGATAACCGCATCGGCGGCTACATCATCGCCCAGGTGATGAAACGCATCGCCGCCGGCAAGAAGAAGCCCGCGTTCACCCTCGTCTGCCTGAATGCGGTGCAGGAGGAAATCGGCGGCCACGGCGCGATGATGGCCACCTATCGCCTCAAGCCAGATGTCTGCGTCTGCCTCGACGTCACCCACGCCACCGACACTCCCGGGCTTGACGCCGCCAAGCACGGCAGCGTGAAACTCGGCGGCGGCCCGACCCTCACCCACGGCACCGCGAACCACCCCATCGTCGTCCAACGCCTGCTAGACGTCGCGACCAAGGTCAAGGTGCCGATCCAGCATGAAGCCAGCAGCCGCTTCACCGGCACCGACACCGACAAGATTTTCCATTCCTGCGAGGGCGTGCCGAGCGCGCTCGTCTCGCTACCGCTGCGCTGCATGCACTCGGTGGTGGAAACCGCGCATCTCGACGACATCGAGCACAGCATCAGCCTTCTCACGGAATTCGTGCTCTCCCTCTCGGAAAAAGACCAGTTCCGGCAGGTGCTGAAATAAAAACCGGCGGCCAGTCGATACCGGCCGCCGGTGGGATCATTCGTTGGTTTAGCGGACTTTCACCTCGATGGCCTTGGTCTTGGTCTCGGTGTCTTTCGGGACATGCACCGTGAGCAGGCCGTTCTCGTATTTCGCGGTCATCGCTTCGGGCTTGGAGGTTTCGGGCAGGGTGAAACTGCGTTCGAACGAACCGTAGGAGCGTTCGATGCGGTGATACTTCTTACCCTTCTCCTCCTTCTCGAACTTGCGTTCGCCGCTGATTTGGAGGATTCCGTTTTCAATGAGAACCTTGACGTCGTCTTTTTTGACGTCCGGCAGTTCCGCCTTGATGATGAATTCCTTGTCGTCCTCGGTCACGTCGACCGGCGGAGCCCATTCGGCAAAGCCGAAGCCCCCTTCGCCTTCCGTGCGCATGGTCGGGCGCCCGAACAAGGTTGTCAGTCTGTTTTGCATTTCGTTCAGCTCGGTGAACGGATTCCATTTTGCGAGTGTGTTCATGGTGGTTTGTTTGATCCGGCGGGAGGTTGTCTGCCGAGGCGGTTCGCCGGATTGACGGAACCCCGGCAAGAGGGACGTGAAGTTTCCTCGTATGGAAAACGTCCCGTCCTTCTATGGGTATCTTCTCCTATATGAGCGCGGATTGCTTCCCGGTTCTTGTCAAAGACCACACATCTTTTACACTCGCCAGCCAGCCGGGCAGCTCCTCACGGTATTTCGACGGGCATTGGCCCGTGATTTCCTTGAAGACCCGGTTGAAATGGGTGATCGACTGGAAGCCGACCTCGAACGCCACTTCGGAAATCCGCACCTGCGGATTGAGCAACAGCTTCTTGGCGGTCTCGACACGGGTGCGCGCCACATACTCGGTGAAGGTGAAGCCGGTGGCCTCCTTGAACTTCCGGCAGAAATAACAACTGCTCATGCGGGCCTGCCCGGCGACTTGTTTCAACTCCAGCGGCTCGCCCTGGTGCTCATGGATGAACTGGCGCGCACAGGCGATGTTGGGAGCCTCCGAGCTGCCATTGTTCAACAGGATCTGGCCGGCGACCAACGACAAATGCCCGGCGAAGATCGCGAGCAGGTCGAGGATGGACCGGTATTTCGCCGGCGGCATGACCGGGGTGGCAAAATACGCGCGGCTGAGCTCCTCCTCGTCGAAATCCGCGCCCCCCTCCCTCAAATGGCGGGTGATTCTTTCAAACCGCGGCCGTGATGGTTTGAGCGTGGCGACCTCCCCGGTCCGCAGAAAGGCGATGGTTTTCTCGCCGCTGCGGATGGCCACGCTGCTTTCGCACAGTCCCGCGAAACACATGAAAGTGCGCGGCCCCGCCAGTCCGTCACCCGCCGTTTCCTGCTGCGAGCGCAGGCAGGTGGCGCAAGTCTGATGATGCCGCGCCAGCAATTCACAAAAGGGATTTCCATAATTCTTCCCGCGACCCGCGAACTGCCCGTCCCCGGCCGGAGCAAGGCTCAAGGGCAGCCCGGTGGCCTCGCTGAACGCCCGCTCGTAATCCTGATACAACGCGGATTGCTCCAGCTGCTCCACAATCCGGTTGTCCCGCCATTCTTTCGCGGGTTCCCAAGCTGGCATCGGCTCATTCATAAGCGTTTTCCTACTTGTGCCATCTTCCTGAAATGCGCGTCCGGGTCAAACTTAAAGCGGGACACCCGTGCGTGATCGTGAAAAGCCTCCCAACGAAACATGCCTTCCCGACAAGCTCATCTTGCTCCCCCGGAACACTCTCCTCCCGGAGTTCCAGGCGGAGTTCCGGAGATATGAGTTTTTCACCTGCCACAAGCCGTGGGCCACCAAACTCCCCGATCACAGGGAGCCTCCACGAGTCATGCAAGGTGTCTTGGGAAACGCCCCCCAACTTCCCGCCTCCAATATCGGGGGTTGCAAGCACCGCGTCCAATTGGCATTGGAAGGGCCGCACCGCGGACATTTCAAGCCGCCGCCCTTTTTGCAAAACCATGAAACCGACACTCCTTGTTCTCGCAGCCGGAATGGGCAGCCGATACGGCGGCCTCAAACAAATGGACCCGATGGGCCCGAATGGGGAAACCGTGCTCGACTACTCGGTCTATGATGCGATCCGCGCCGGCTTCGGGCGCGTGGTCTTCATCATCCGCGAGGATTTCGCCGAGGCCTTCCGCCAGGGCGTGGGTGCCCGTTTCGCCGACCGCATTCAGGTCGATTACGCGTTCCAGAAAATCGACGACCTGCCGGAAGGATTCAGCGTGCCTGAGGGCCGCGCTAAACCCTGGGGCACCGCCCACGCCGTCCGCGCCGCCCGCGATCTGGTCAAGGAACCCTTCGCCGTCATCAATGCCGACGATTTCTACGGCAGCGACGCCTACGAGCGCGCCGCCGCCTTCCTGACCGCCCCACACGGCGAGCAGGAAAAAGCGCATTACGCCATGATCGGCTACCCGCTCATCAACACCCTCTCCGACCACGGCGACGTGAACCGCGGCATCTGCGCCCTCACCGCCGACAAGCTCCTCACCAGCGTCGAGGAATACGTGAAAATCCAACGCGACGCCGACGGCGTGGTCCGCGGCAACGCCCTCGACGGCAGCCGCAAGCCGGTCTCCGAAGAGTCGCCGGTTTCCATGAACTTCTGGGCTTTCACTCCGTGTTTCTACGATCACCTCGAACAGGATTTCACCCGTTTCCTCACCGAGTTCGGCCAAGTGGAGAAATCCGAGTATTACATCCCCACCGTCGTCGATGCCTTGATCCGTGCTGGCAAGGCGGATTGCGCGGTGCTCGACACGACCAGCCGCTGGTTCGGTGTCACCTATCCGGATGACAAGCAGCACGTCGTCTCCTCGATCCGCAAGCTGATCGAGACCGGAGAATATCCAGCCACCCTCTCGTGATGCACAATCTCCGCGCGATCTCCCTGCTGTTCCAAATGCGCGCCGACTTTGTCGAAGCGCAGGTTTACGGCTCCGGGCACATCAATGACACCTACTGCGCCGTCTATGACCAGGCCGGTTGCCGCGTCCGCTACATCCACCAGCGGATCAACCACCACGTGTTCAAAAACCCCGTCCAAGTAATGGAAAATGTCGCCCGCGTCACCCGCCACGCGCTCGACACCCTGCTCGCCGAGGGAAATCCAGAGGCCCACCGCCGCACGCTCACCTGCATCCCCGCGCACGACGGCAAGCCCTACGCCATCGATGCCGAGGGCAGCCTCTGGCGGACCTATCCGTTCATCGAAGGCGCCCGCGGCTATGATGAAATCGAATGCAACGAGCAGGCCTACCAGGCCGCCAGGGCATTCGGAGCCTTCCAGAATCTAACCGCCAACCTGTCAGGAGTGCGGCTTCACGAAACCATTCCGGATTTCCATCACACCCCGAAGCGCCTGCAAGCCCTCGAAGCCGCGGTCAAAAACAACCTCGCCGGACGCGCGGCCGACGTCCAGGCCGAGATCGATTTCGCCCGCGCCCGCGCCGCGGATTGTCCGCGTATCACCGACCTCATCGCCTCCGGTGCCATCCCCGAGCGCGTCACCCACAACGACACCAAGCTCAACAACGTCCTGCTCGACGAAACCACGGCGGAAGGCATCTGCGTGATCGACCTCGACACCACCATGCCCGGCTCCGCGCTCTATGACTTTGGCGACATGGTCCGCACCGCGGCCCCCACGACGCGGGAAGACGACCCCGATGTCTCACACATCGGAGTCAACCTCGACCGCTTCGACGCGCTAGTGCGCGGTTATCTATCGACCGCGACGTTCCTGAACGAGGGGGAACTCGCCAACCTCGCGTTTTCCGGGAAGCTGATCACATTGGAATGCGGCATCCGATTCCTAACCGACCACCTCGACGGCGACACCTATTTCAAGATCAAGCGCCCCGGCCACAACCTCGACCGCTGCCGCAACCAGTTCGCCTTCGTCCGCGCGCTCGAGGCAAACATGGAAGCGATGGAGGAAATCGTCGCCAGCGCCTCACTGGTTCCCGCGTAGTCTCAGGACGAAATCCTTCAGCGCCAGCACCTGCCGGTCTTCGAGCACCTCGTGGCCCGGCATGTCGGTGCCCGGCAGGCCGAACTTGATCGCACGCGCGATTTTCAAATCCAGGCCTTCACCCACAGGCGTCCAGACGAATGGACCGTCCTTGAGGTTCACGGGCTTCCTCACGAGATCCAATGAAAGCGAACCATTCCCAAGTCCGTTCGCCCCGTGGCAGGCGGCGCAGTGCCGGGCGAAAAGCGCTTTCCCGTCAGCATCCGCAGCGGTAACTGCGGGCTTCCACTTCGACGCCCGTTCCAGCAATTTCCCGATGTTGCTCTCGGAAGATTCCTTCAGGTAACGGACGAGATCGTCGCCTTTGCCGCTCTCAAAAAGATGCGCATACGACGGCATCGGCGTGCCTGGAGCAAGCGCCTGCGGATGCATGAAATGAAGCTTCAGCCAGGCCGACGAGCGACGCGCGCCGGCGTTGGATAGATCCGGTCCCTGGCGGCGGTTGCCGATTAGGACGAGCTCGCCTTTCAACACCTCCTCCACCCTGCGCGCGGGTCCCCAGATTTGCTCGTCCGGAGAACCGGGGCGGACGTATTGGGAATGGCAATGGATGCAGCCCTCCGACAGATAAACCTGCCGCCCGCGCGCCACCGCGTCACCGGCTGCTTGATTCGCGTTCTTCGGAAATGCGGTCGCCACCAGAACCACCGCGCCCACGGCGACGGCCGACCGCCAGCGCTTCAAGTCGGACAGGACCATCACCGCGATCACCACGCCACCCGCGGCGGCGACAAACTCGGGCGGAACCCGCTGCAACGTCTGCGCCATGCCGATGCCATTCGCCGAGCCGAACCAGCCGGCGACCGCGAATAACCACGCCGCCCGCCAACCGGCCTGCCGCGAATCAGCCGCCCCGGAAAACCAACCGGGCCACGCCACCAGCGCCGCCGAATAGAGCGAGACACCCGCCGGATAGAGCCAGCCCGCGAAATCGCGCGTGGATTCCGCGTTCACCGCCAGCGCCGCCGCCGCCAGGATCGCCCAGGCGAACGCCGGCAGCACCCGCGCGCCGCCACGCGCCAGCCAGATTCCCGCCGCCACGGCGACGGATAGATGGACCGCCGCATTCCGCCACAGCAGACCTTCACCCCAGGTGGCGGATTTCAAATCCCCGGAATGCTGGATGATGAAGAACGCCGCCGAGTCCAGCCAGACAAGCGCGGTGAACAATACCAGCGCGCCCCACATCGGGAAAATCCTCCCCACCTCATCCGCCCGCCGCTCCGTAACGGACGGCACTGCTAACAATCCAACGATCGCAAAGCCCGCGCCCACCCACGCCTGGCCTGTTGGAGACTGCGTGAAAACCGCGGGCAGATTGCAGCACGCGTAACCCAGACCCGTGCCGACTCCGACCCAAGCCACGCCGCACCAGGCGGGCAGCATCGCCGCGAGGCACACCGTAGCCACGCCCAGCGCGCATCCGGCCGCCACCGCCACGCCAAGCGCGCCCGGCATCGCCTTGCAAAACGGCGCGAGCACCGCGCCCAGCGCCGCCACTCCCAAAGCGATTCGAAGTATCGACGGACTTGCGCCGCGCCATGCGGCGAAAAACCCGCTCGCCATCCCGGCCACCGCCATCGCGCCGAGCGCCGCCTTTTCCTCCATCAGGCTTGCCCCGCCCGCCCGCAGCAACTCGACGAACGAGAACTGCGCGAAAATCAAAAAATAGCCATACACCGCCGCCACCACGACGGCCGCGCGAAGCTCGACCACTTTCATTTGGGAACTTTTTTCCACCAGCCCGCACGCAGGATCACGATTTGCAGGACACCCACGATTCCGTCGGAAGCGCCCACCAACGCCCAGGTTTTATCCATCGTCCCGTCAAGAATCCGGATTACCAGAAACAATGCGACCAGAATCCTCACCAGCGCCGTGAAAGTCCAGACCGTCTCGCCACGGGTGCGCCCGCCTAACGCCATTGCGTAACTCAAGCCCACCGCCATGACGAAGACACCGATCCAACTCAGGAACACCAGCGCGTCCGGCGATGGCGGCTCGATTTTCAACATTCGCAGAACCAGCGCCGGAACCAATATCAGCAACAGCCCGGTCATCGCATCCATCGATCCCACCGCGGCACTCCACGACCTGAGAAATTTCACCTTGTTCATCTTGTTTTCCATTGGGTTAGCCAGACGCAGGAAACCGACAGCATCGCCACGCCGCATGCGCCGCGCACCACCAGCCCCAACTCGCGCCAGGCGGGGTTTATCAACATCCATGACGGCCCGGCGCCTTCACGCCAGCCCATCGCTGCCAAAGTCACAATCATCGCCACCACCGCCAGATGCCAGACGCCCACCGTGATCGAGCCGCCCAGCCGCTTGTCGGTTAGAATCACTGTCAGCAGCGCGCAGAACGAGGTGGTGAAGCCTGCCATCGCGAGATGGGAATG
>JBFZFJ010000174.1:0-4077 GCA_041306405.1 Verrucomicrobiales bacterium
CATCGGAGACGCCGTCTTGCTCGGCTTGGCTCGACGCCGATTCCGCTCCCAAAGATGGCACCATCATTCTTGCCGACTTCGGATGGCCTTGGGCCGTCCCTGCAATTTGGGATTCTGTGACGGAAGAATGGTCCACGGCTCAGTTGTCACCATGCGCTCCAGACGAGTCTGTCGGATGGGAAACCGAGAGCGAGCCGCAAAAAAATCTCAAAAGCTGGATGCCTCTTCCTTCTCCGCCGAACGCATAAATCCTCGCACCGATGCCAGCCGCCCTACGACTTCCGCTTCCTGCTCCCGGCTTCCCGGCTGGTATCGGTTGCGAGCGATGCCTTGTTGTGCCTCTTGATTTCGCGGGTGACGTGCGCCGCAAGGATCGGCTGCAACCACGGTGCTGGGCCACTGCGAATGATCCAAGTGTGAGCCGTGGATACAGAGCATCCAAGGCAAGCGGCAAGTCGGGTGGCACCCAAGGCAAGGCATTCGTTCCAGGTCATGGCCGAATCATACCCCGAAAAATAAAATGCGCAATGCGTAAAATAAATCTTGCAAAGGAATACGCAATGCGTATTCTTTGCGCATGTCCAACACCGCTACCGCCACCCGCCAGTTCAGAATCCTTGGAATCACCGACAGCATCAACTCTTGCGACTGCTGCGGAAAACAGAATCTGCAAAAGACCGTCGCTATCGAAAATTGCGAAACCGGAGAAATCGGCCACTTCGGCACGTCCTGCGCAATGCAGCCTTCCAAGTGCTTCGGCTTCGAGAAATCGGAAATGGCCCGCGCACTCAGTGACTACAAACGCGAGCAAGAAATCATCTGGGCAAAGACCCGCGCACTCTACAAGACGAAGGGTGGCAAGATGGTCTCTTATGACGACCGCCTCACGGGTGGCAGCATGGGACTCCGCTACGCCGATATTCCGCTCCGTGATGAGTGCGAGCGGGAAATCAGAGCGGCCCGCCGATAACAGGGGCGCGGTTCAATCCCGCGCTCTTCATTCTCTGCACAACGCTAGGGCTATGGCGCAGGGAGCGCCTGAATCGCCCGAGAAATGAAACTGAAATGCTTATCCCTGTCGCCATCAGCCCCTTGTTCTGTGCCCATCATCCAACCATCATCTCTTCCTCTTCATGAGCTGGCATTATTCGCAGGCGCTGGCGGCGGCATACTCGGCGGAATCCTCTGCGGATTCCGAACCGTGTGCGCCGTCGAAATCAATGACTATGCCCGCCGCGTCCTCATGGAGCGACAAGACGACGGATGCCTCGAACCATTCCCCGTGTGGGACGATGTCACCACCTTCGACGGAAAGCCATGGCGTGGAGTGGTGGATATCGTCACTGGCGGCTTCCCGTGCCAGGACATCAGCGCGGCTGGGACAAAGACGGGCCTCGAAGGTGCGCGAAGCGGACTCTGGAAAGAGATGGCCCGAATCGTTGGCGAAGTTCGACCCCGCTTCGTCCTCGTGGAAAACTCGCCAGACCTTACTTTTCGGGGCGGACTTCGAGTCGTTGGAGACCTTACCAGATTGGGGTATGACGCGAGGTGGGGAATTGTGGGCGCTCGACACGCCGGTGCTCCCCATCACCGTGACCGGATCTGGATTCTTGCCCACGCTGACAGTGGTATCGTGCGAGCATCCGGGCCGGCACAAGAAGAAGCCGGGGCAGCAAACCTGCATCAGCATGGAATTGGCAGCGCGGGACAACTGGCCTCGTGGTGGGCAATACAGCCCGAGCCATGCAGCGTGGTTCATGGGATGGCCGGACTCGTGGACATGCTTAGACCGCTCGGCAACGGACAAGTTCCGGCAGTGGTGCGCCTCGCATGGGATCTCTTAAAGCCAATGGAAAGCTGATGAAACCGATGATGAAACAGCCGGGAAGTCCGGCACAGAACGTCGATGTGATGGCATCCCCACCCGAACCAAAATAGAACGATGAGAACAGGAAAAATGTCGATGATACTGAAACGCGAACCGGAGGAGAAAGCTGGTGGGGATTGTCCATCCACGCCTTGTTCGCCACGATGCGAGGGATACCGCCGATATGGTGGAGCCTTCACGCTTGGGCCTGTCCGGTGGGAGCAATGCCACAATACCGCGACGGTGCTGCTGACTATCGATCAAAATGGCGAAATCCTCAAGGACTCTCCCGCCTGCCCTGAATGCTGGGAGGAAGGGCGAAAGGCTGGAATCAAGCAGATCGAAGCGAAACCCATTCTGGCGAACAGCTAATTATCCCACCCCCGGTAGAATAACCACCATGAAACCCCTCACCGATCGCGAGGCCATCCTTGCCCTCAAAAACGCCCAGCTCGAGGCCGGGCACCTCGTCAACACCCGCAAGACCTATCGCGGCTGGGTCATGCGCTACCGTGCCGCCCGCTTGGCCCGCCAGTGCCAGGATCTGCAATCCTACCTCACCCATCTCTCCACCGTCGAGCGAGTCAACCCCAAGACCGTCCACCAAGCCCTCAACGCCCTCAAGTTCTACCACGAGCAAGTCCTCGGCATCCAGATCGCGCCGAACTCCCTCAAAATCCCCAAGAAAAACCCCCACAAAAACATTCCCGTCTGGCTCACCCACGAGGAAGCCATGGATCTCCTCTCCCATATCTCCGGCCCCGCCCGTCTCCAGGCGGAAATGCTCTACGGCACCGGCTCCCGCATCAACGCCCTCCTCACCCTTCGCCTCAAGGACATCGACCTCGCCCGCGGCCTCGTCACCTTCCGTTTCGACAAAGGCGGAAAAAGCCGCACCGTCCGCCTCCCCTCATACATCCTCCCCCGCCTGCAACCTCACATCGCCCAAGTCCGCCAGCAATGGGAGCACGATCACGTCCGCGGCATCGCCTGCCCATCGCCCGAGCCATCGCTCTGCAAAAAACTTGGCCGCCGCACCTTCACCACCCTCCCCTGGTATTGGCTCTTCCCATCTGCCACCCTCCGCGGCCAAGACCGCTGGCACGCCACCGATCGCGCCATCGCCTCCGCCATCCAGGCCGCCGCCCAGGCCGCCGGCTTCACCAAGCGCATCACGCCGCACACCTTACGCCACTCCAATGCCACCGCCCTCCTTGATCGCGGCGAGAACATCCGGCGCATCCAGGAACACCTCGGCCACACCCATCTAGAAACCACTGAAATCTACACCCACGCCATGGGCCGCGAGTCACTCATCTCCCCGCTGGATTCCGCCCCACCGGCCCGCCCGAACATCACCCCATTCCGCCGCCTCGCCTGATCCATGTCCGCCACCTTCCTCTCCACCCCCATCCCGCACGACGAGGCCATCGGCATCATCGCCTCCGCCTCACCCGTCACCCGGGACATCTTCGATGCGCTCCTCCCCGAGTTCACCTCCCGCGCCTTCACCGTCACCGGCGTCGAGGCCCTCGAGCCCCTCCGCCGCATCCGCGATCTCGTCGCCCAGCTCCCCGCCGGCGGCGATTGGGACGACCTCAAAACCTCCATCCTCGACGAACTCTCCCCCTGGCTCATCACCGCCACCGATCCCGATGAGCGAGCCTCCCAGCTCCGCAGCGCCGCCCGCCGCGCGGAACTCATCCTCCGCAACAACGGCTGGGCCGGCTACGCCGTCGCCAATCACCGCGCCATGGAATCCGTCCAGGACGATTTCCCCTACGCCATGTACCTCTCCAGCGAGGACGAGCGCGTCCGCAAAACCCACGCCGCGCTCAACAAAAAAATCCTCCCCGCCGCTCATCCCTTCTGGGAAACCCACACCCCCCCCTGGGAGCACGGCTGCCGCTGCGACAAAGTCCCCATGACCGAAAACGAGGTCGGCGAGATCCGCCAGGCCGAGCAATCCCTCCCGCTCGAAAACCGCCGCGTCCTCGAAGGCCCGCCCCTCGAAGCCATCGAGCGCGGCCAGCTCCTCACCCCGAACGCCACCGGTGCCCTGGACATCCGCACCCCCCGCGAGAAAAAAGGCAGCGGCTACGAGTTCCGCCCCGGCACCCTGGATTTCTCCTACGACGAAATCCTCGCCCGCCACGACGCCCCCACCGCCGCCGCATTCCAGGCTTGGGCCGAGACCATCCCCCTCGAAG
>JBFZFJ010000175.1:0-9291 GCA_041306405.1 Verrucomicrobiales bacterium
ACTGTCAAAGAGCTTGTTTCGAGGGGACTAAAAAGCCGATCGGGTGGTTCTCACCTCGATCGACGCTCTGTCTCTCGGCCGCCCTCCGTCGTGGCGACGGGCGGAACCTATTCCGGCCCCGAGCCGCCGGTCAATCCATTTTGTGGAGTTTTTTGAAAGTTTCCGCCTGAGTTTCGCAACTCGCTGATTATGAGACAAATCGATTGAAAAATCCCGCGCCTAACATGCATTTTCGGAGGCTTTCGCATCCATGGTTCTTCAAATGCGCCGCAAACTTTGAGGCATCCGGTGATCAATCGCGCTCAATGGCTGCGATGTTTCCAAGTCCCGACCGCTTACCTCCGGGACGGACGATCAGATGCGGTCAGGCTTCTTCTAAAAGGTTCCTCCTGAGGCGAATAGTGACGACAAAGCCGCCTGCCGGAGGAAGTGAGACGACTGTCTGGCCTCCACATGCCTCAACGGCGGCATACACGATCGCGAGTCCGAGACCGCTTCCCCCTGTATCGCGGCTGCGTGAACGATCAGGACGATAGAACGGTTCGAAAAGCCGGGGGAGTTCGTGGTGAGACACTCCGGGCCCGTCGTCAGTCACTGAGATATGGATGAAGTCCGCGCTTTGAGCCCCTTCAATGACGACTTTGGCGTTAGACCCTTTGCCAAAAATTAGTTCCGTTATTCGGAATGCGTTTTGCAAACGGATCGGATGATTTTCGGTAGATCCATCAAGTGCTGGATCGACTCAACGAGCTTGTCGCTGAGGTCCTTGCTTTGTTTCGTGAAATAGCCGGCCAGGTAGTGTCCTTTCAGGTGCTGCCAAAGTCGCTCGATCGGGTTGAAGTCGGGGCTGTAAGGTGGCAAATACACCGGCTCGATGTGATGCCAACACAGGCTCTTGGTTTTATGCCAGCCGGCGTTGTCGAGGACGAGCAGAACGCGTTTGCCTCGACGCTTCGGCACCTCTGCGGCCATCGCATCAAGGAAGATCTGGAAAACCGCCGTGTCGCAATGAGGAACGATCAGGCTCACCAGCTGGCCGGTCGAGGGATTGACCGCGCCGATGACATTCTGCCGGACGTGACTCCCCTGGTAGGCCTGGGTCGGTCGCGAGCCCCGCTTGACCCATTTATGGCGCGGCCGCGGATCTCCTTCGAACCCGGCTTCATCGCCAAAGAAGACTTCACAAACCGGGTCTTCCTACAGTGCGAGGAGCTCAAAGGCGAAGGCTTCGCGCTGGTCTTCCCAAGCTTCGCCTCAGCTCTGGCACGGGCCGGGGAATCTTACGGACGTATTCGCGCTCATGAAGGTAGCGCACGAGCGTGCGGTAGCTGAGGTCGATTGCCTTTTCCTCGCGCAGCCAGCCGCAAAGTTTGACAACGGTCCAATGGGTTTCGCCCGCCAGTGATGGATCATCAATAAAGGGAAGGATGTCGGACCCGACTTTTGCAGCTGCAAGCTTGCGGGGGCGGCCGGGGCGGGGCTTGTAGGTAAGTCCGTCGATTCCCTGTGCATTGAAGCGGGAGATCCAGAGCCGGAACATCCGGTCGCTGACGCGACTGTTGCGCAGCACAATGTCGTAACCCGCACCGACTAACAATAAATGGATGGCGTTGAGACGCCGGAACACCTTGTTGTCACATCCACAATCCAATGCAACTTCGAGTTCTTCGAGCGTGCAAGTATCGGGATCAGGGAGCTGGTGAGGGCGAGCGATTCGCGAGTGTCGAGTGATTCAAACAGTCGTACCAGTCTTTCGTGAGAGTTTCGGAAATTATTTTTGGCAAAGGGTCTACCGTTTCGCCATGAGCCGGACTTTTCCCGTGCCGGATTTGCCGCGTGACAACCCACTCATCGAAGAACGCGTCGCGCTTGGCGAGAAGCTCTTCCACGACACCGCCATCTAGCGCGATGGCAGCGTCTCCTGCGCGTCCTGCCATCACGCGGACTCCGCCTTCACCGACCGCCTCCCGCTGAGCATCCGCATCGACGGCAAAATGGGCGATCGCAACTCCATGCCACTTTTCAATCTCGCCTGGAAACGCGAGTTCTTCTGGGACGGCCGCGCGCCATCGCTGCGCGAGCAAGTCCTCATGCCGATCGCGGATCACCGCGAAATGGACGAGTCGCTGGAGAACGTCAGCAAGAAGCTAACAAAATCACCCTACTACGCCCGCCTGTTCGGTGCCGCCTTCCGCTCGGAAGGCATCACTGCGGAAAAAATCGCCCTCGCCCTCGAACAATTCCTGCTCACCCTCAGCGCCCGCGACGCGAAATTCGACCAAGCCATCAGTGGTAAAACCAAGCTCACCGAACAGGAAACCCGCGGTTTCGAGCTCTTCATGACCGAATACGAACCGCGCACCGGACAGTTCGGGGCCGATTGTTTTCACTGCCACGGAGGCGCCCTTTTCAGCGACCATCAATTCCACAACAACGGCCTTTCCGGCGACGACCGCGGCCGCGCGAAAGTCACCGGGTCCGCCGCCGATCACGGCAAATTCGCAACTCCGAGCCTGCGCAACATCGCCCTCACCGCTCCCTACATGCACGACGGCCGCTTCGCCACGCTAGAAGAAGTCGTCGAGCATTACAGCAGCGGCGTCCAGCGCAGCCCGACCCTCGATCCGAACCTGGCGAAGCATCCGGCAAACGGCCTGAACCTCGCCACCGCCGACAAGGCCGCTCTAGTCGCTTTCCTCAAAACCCTAACGTCGGCAGAATCCCCCGCCCCATGAAATTCCTCCTCTTTCTCGCAATGACCGCGGCCGCCACGGCGGGAAACAACGTCCTGCTCATCATCGCGGACGACTACGGCGTGGATGCCCAGTCACTTTACAATCCCGGCGGAACCACCGCGCCCACGCCGAACATCAACTCGCTCGCCGCCAGCGGTGTCCGCTTCACCCAAGCCTATGCCTGCCCGGTTTGCTCCCCCACGCGAGCCACCATTCTGACGGGCCGGCTCGGTTTCCGCACCGGGGTCGGCGACGTGGCTTCAGCGGCAAGCTCGCTCACCAGCGCCGAACTGACCTTGCCGGAAGTCATCACCCAAAACGACAATCTCAGCATCGCGGCAGCTTCATTTGGCAAATGGCATCTCAGCAACGGCACGCCGGCCGCTATCAGAACTTTTCCCAACACTATCGGTGGCTGGCCTCGCTATGCGGGCGCCACCTCCGGCGCGCTAACCGACTATTCCAATTGGACCAAGACCACCAACGGCGTCAACACCACCAGCACCGCCTATGCCACCACCGACGTGGTGAACGACGCCGTCACGTGGATCAACGCGCGCAACACCGCCGGGCAGAAATGGCTCGCATGGGTCGCCTTCAACGCGCCCCACTCGCCGTTCCACGTTCCCCCGGTGAACCTTCACAGCTACGGGGCGAATCCCGCCACCAACTCGCTCAAATACCGCGCCGCCATCGAGGCGATGGACACGGAAATCGGCCGCTTGCTACTATCCATCAATCCCGCCACCACCGACATCATCTTCATCGGTGACAATGGCACGCCCGGCCAAGTCATCCAAGCGCCTTACGACAGCACCCACGCCAAAGACACGCTTTACGAAGGCGGCACGCGCGTGCCCTTCATCATCAAGGGTCCCAGCGTGAACTCCGGCGGACGAACCGATTCGTCACTGATCCACGTCGTCGATCTTTTCATTACCATGCTGGAACTCGCCGGCGTCCCGCGGCCCGCCACGGTGACGCTCGATTCCAAAAGCCTGCTACCCATCCTCGCCAACCAAGGCGACACCTCCCGCACCCGCCTCTACGTCGAGCAGTTCGACCAAGCCGCCCCCACCACCGGCGGCCGCGCCATCCGCGACGACCGCTACAAGCTCATCCGTTTCAATACCGGCATCGATCAATTCCACGACATTTTAACTGACCCGTCGGAAACCACCAACCTCCTCGCCAGCGGCATCGCCTCCATGAGCGCCACCCATCAGACCTACTATCACCGCCTCCGCTTCAATCTCGGCAGCTACACCACCGCCGCCGCGGCCTCCCCGCTCGGCCACGCCGCGAACACCAACGGATTCGCCCTCACCGTTCCGGAAAACCCCGCCGCCACCCAGACGATGTGGCAAAGCATCGACCTGGATTTCTGGCAGCCCGTCAGTGGCGCCAGCCGCAGCGCGAGCAACGGGATACTCACCTTCAGCGCTCCCCCGCCGCTGCCGGAAAAATGCTTCTACAGCGTCCTGAACGAGTAGTCGTTCGCAGACGGCGTCAATCCCAGAACCCGTGGATCTTGTCGATTTCCCGGCGGTCGCGCTTCGTCGGCCGCCCCTTGGCCGCCTCCTGTTTCGCGATCTGCCAGAGTTTCAAGGCCTCGTAGATTTCCGGCTTCGTCAGATCCTCGTAACACGCCTGCGCCTCGGGAGCTCCCACCCGCTTGACGATCACCGCCTTCACCGAGATCTGCCGCACTCCCGGCCCTTCCACGAAGGGGACTTCCAACAGATCTCCCGGCTGCACCGGCGAGGCCGGCTTGAGCGGGTGGCCGTTGCGCTTGAGCTTGCCGGTCGCGCACGCGTCCCCCGCCAGCCCGCGGGTTTTGAAAAACCGGGTGGACCACAGCCATAGATCGGCACGGACGGATTCGGACACGGCGGGAAATTGCCGCAAATCCGGGAAACACGCAACCCCCGTCGCTCCGCCACCTTCAGCTTTCCTCCGGATCGCGGCTGTTCGGATAGAGGTGGTTCAGGATTTCGCGGAGCTGGGATTCCATCAGCGCCTGGATGGCATCGAGCTCGCTGGCGGCGAGGGCGGCTGAAATTTCCTTGCGGTGATTTGCGGTCCAGTCGTCGATGAATTTCTTCCACTGCGCGGGCCACGCGGAGGGGATCGGCTCCTCCCAGCGGCCTTGGCCGCGGCCGACGTGGGCGATCATGAGGTAGCGCAGGGCGGAGGCCTGCCATTCGTCTAGCAGGAATTTCTCGCTCCATTGCAGGCGGTTCACGCCGTCGTCGCCCTTCATTTTTTGATAACCGTAACCCAGCGCGTAGGCGGCGAGGCCGCCGATGAACGCGCCGGCCACGGTGCCCCCGCCGAAGCTGAGGCCGCCGGCGTGGACGTCCGCGATGAGTCCGCCGATCACGCCGGAGCCGATACCGCCGAGGATGGCCCACACTTCCGGCGGAGCGTCGGGGTCGCGGGCGCGGAGGCCGTTCACCATCGATTCCACGCGGTCGCGAGGCACGCCTTCCAAGCCGTGCGCGGCGAGCAGTTGGACCATCGTCTGGTGGCTGCGCTCGACGAGCGACGCGGTGAGCGCGGCGCGGGCGCGCTCGTTTTGCGGAGTGGGCTTGCGGGTGGCGAGGGCGACCGCTTGTTCCACGAGCAATTCCTTTTCCACCACCGCGCGGTCGGTGGCGGTGGCGGCGAGGGCCTTGGCGAGCAGGTGGATCGTGTTCGTGAAAACCGCGTCGTGGTGGACTTGTTTCCACGAGGAAACGAGGCGCTCGAAGTGCGGGCGCTTTTCATCCGTTAGCAGCGGGACGATGCGCTGGAAGAGCAGGGATTCCTGCACCCAGCAACGCATCCAGCCGTCGAGCGGCATGGCGTCGCGGACGAAGGGGAATTCCGCGAGGGCGTCGCGCCAGCCTTGGACGAGCACGCGGTCGCGCTTGTCGTCGGGCAGGCCGGTTTGATTGAGGAGCAGGAAAACGGGCTTGCCGATGCAGCCGAGAATTTCCATTTCCGCGCGCACTTCCGGGCTGCCGGCGGGGTCGGCCTGGGCGTCGAGCAGATAGAGCACGACGTCGGCGTCGTTTTTCGCGTTGAGCAGGCATTGCTGGCTGCACCAGAGCGGCCGGTCGGCCCACCGGTCAAAGGTGCCTAGCAGCCAGGCGACGATGCCGGTGCGCCGCAGCCGCTGTTTGAGACGCACCGAATCGCCGAAGCCGGGCAAGTCCCATAACACCACTTCCGCCTGCTCGTCCTTGGCCATGACGTGGCCGTCCGCGATGTCGGTGACGTGCGGCCGGTCATCGACCACGCCGATGTCGCGGCGCAGCAGCGTGCGGGCGAGCGTGGTTTTGCCGAGGTTCGTGTGGCCTGCCAGACTGATTGCGATGCGTTGCATGAGATTGGGGAGGTTAGAAAATTCATTCGATCCGGCGCAAGAAGTCGGGCGGCGCGAGGGAAGGGTCCACGGTCGCGCCGTCTTGCAGCGGGAGGAGCGAAAATTTCCGGGCTTGCGCGAGTTCGGACCAGGCGCTGATGCGGGCATCGAGGCGGCGGGCGTCGAACTTCGCGCATTCGAGAGCGACGAGCAGGCCGCCGGGTTCGTCGGAAAACCGCGCCCACACGGATTCTAGCAACACGCCGTGCACTTCGCTTTCCGGAGTGGCGTGCGCGTCGAAGACCAGCAGCGCGCCGCCGCAATCCGCGGCACGCGACCAGAGACCGTCCCAGACCGCGTCCTCGTCGCCATAGGCCGCGCACGGCATCCAACAGGCGCGGGCGTTTTGCCCCCATGCTTCGCGGACGAGGCGCTCGACGGCGTCATGCCAGGGGCCGGCCGTGATGGTGACGGGGGTTTTGAAACCGAAGGGCAGCACGGCGATTCCGAGATTGGCGCCTTGTTTGGCGAGGGCGAGCGTCCGGCGCAGGTAGGGATCCTTGCGCGTCCAAGGCGGCGGCGTGGCGCGGTTGCGGGCGGAACGGGTGCCGGAAACCATGGCGAGAACCAGACGTGGCAGGACGATCCACCCGCACAGCGTGACCGCGTAAAGATGAATCCACGGCCCGGCGGGAACGCCCTCGCGGGAGGCCGTGCGCCGCAGCAACTCCCATGCCTCGTTAGACACTGGCAGCGTGATGCCGGTGATCCGCGAGGCGGGGCCGAGGAGCATTTCCAGAAAGGCGCTCACCCCGCGCGCGTCGAGCCAGGTGCTTTCCCAGCCGGCGAGATAGCCGGTGAAGAGGCCGCGGAAATAGACGGCGGCGAGCAGGCCGAGCGTGAAGCAGGCGCTGCCGGCGTGAAACCACGAGATGATGGCGGGCGCGCACCAGGATCGCGTCCACGCGGCGACCGCGCGGGCGTAGGCTTCGGCGGGTTTGTTAGCAGGGTGCTTGCCGGCCATCGCGCCTTGGATGCGGTCGGCGAGGGCGGCGATGATCCCGCGC
This sequence comes from Verrucomicrobiales bacterium, assembly GCA_041306405.1. Taxonomy (GTDB): domain Bacteria; phylum Verrucomicrobiota; class Verrucomicrobiia; order Verrucomicrobiales; family Akkermansiaceae; genus Luteolibacter. The sequence continues at coordinate 7,152 of JBFZFJ010000175.1, forward strand.
TTGGATGTTTCCCCCGGTTGGTGAAAACGCTCCGCGACTAGCAGGATGTAAACGATCGTGTTCCAAATCAGAACCAGCAGAAACGGCCCGGCGAGCAGATCGAACGAGTGCGAAAGTCCCGCGCCGTGAGACGCCCAGCCGATGACGAGGGCCGCCACACACAAGCCGATGCCCGGCCATTTTAAATCCCGGATCGCGGGGACGGGGCCGACCACTGCCAGCGCGCGATCCCGCAGCAGGCCGGCGCGGATAGAGAGAAATTGCCACAAGCCGGAGTCTAGCGGAGCGCTTTCGGCGGCGGGCTCCGGTTCGCCGGCCAGGGCGATCGCCCGGCGGGTCGCCTGCTCGCGCTCGGTCCATGGGACCCACTCGCCGCGCGGGTCGGTTTCCTCGGCGGCGCGGACGAGCAGGATTTGGAGAATGGACTCGGGTTTCACGGCTGGGCACAGACTACATGACGGACCGCCACTGCAAACACCGGAAAATCACTTCGGCGAGGGATCTCGCCAATCCTTAATGGCATCGGGCTGAAGTCCTCGACTACATTTCAAAACGGCGCCTCACCCGCCGGTTCCCGAGCTGCGTGGCTGTGGCGTCTGCCCCAGATCGTCCAAGGAGCGTCTCGCTCTCGGAAGGAATCCACACCGTGGCTCCTACATTCTTGGAAACGCTTACGCCGCTCACCGCGCCGTTGAGCGTGTAGGTTCCGTCCTCGGTGATGGCGCTTTTCATGGGGCTTCCGCGCCGGATGTCGATGAATTCCGCCCCCCGAAATCCGGCGAATCCTGTGAGACAGGCAAGAATGCCTGGGTCACGCGCCACCGAGAATGCGCGCCTGGTCGAAATCATAAGCCGTCAACTCGAGCACGACGCGCTCGCCCGTGGCAAAGCCGGCTTTCGCCTCGGTCAGCGGCTTCGAGAGATGGGCGAGGATTTTTTTCCCGTTCGGCAAGGCCACCCGGTAGAGGACGGGGTTGAGGTTTTCCAAAACTTCTCCGACGGCGTGAATCGTGGCATCTGGCATGGCGTGCGGGAGTCTCAGCCGGAAACCCGCTTGCCGACAAGCCCCGCCCGTGCCAAATTTCACGGCCGATTCCGAGGATGGATGATGACCTTGCTTGACGGAAAGCTCAGGAAGACCATCATCCCGCCCGACGCATCAATCCCAAACAGCCTCTCCTCCGCACCACCATGAACCTTCGTTTTCTCACCGGATTTGCCGCACTCGGATTCGTTTTAATTACTTCCTGCACTCCTTACAACGAGCACCCGAACAAGAAGCCGACACAAAAAACGGCGCAAAAAGCCGCCACTACCGCGGAACAACAAAAGATCCAGGAACAACGGGATCTCATGAAGCAAAAGGAAGAGCTCGCGAAAGCGGAGGAGCTCAAGAATGCCACCCCCGAAACTCCTGCCACCACTCAGACGACCCCGCCTACGGAAACGCCCAAACTTCCGGTTGAGGAAAAGCGCGCGGAATACAAGTTCGCCAACAAGGTTCCCGGCAAGGACGGCTTCGTCTTCAGCCCTTATAACAACAAGGTGGTCGATGTCCGCGACATTCCCAGCGGCACTCTGGTCCAGGACCCGACCTACACCGGCGCGGGCAAAGGCTACTTCCGCGTGCCTTGAGATTTTACTGATTCCCGGTAAACCTGCTTAGGAAAACCGACCGGGTCCGGCGCACTGGACCCGGTCTTTTTGTTTTTGATGAAGACGGATTTTCAAAACATCACCATCCTCGGCGGCGGCCTGCTCGGCGGTTCACTCGCCCTTGCGCTCGGTGCGTTGGAAAACCCGCCCAAGGTCAGGCTGTGGGCGCGCAAACAGGAAACCGTCGAGGCCGCGCGCGATCTCGGCATCACCGGAGCCACCGGCGATCTTGGCGAAGCGGTTCGAGACGCGGATCTCATCGTTCTCGCCGTCCCGGTCGGCTCGATGGCCGCCCTCGTCACATCCGCCCTGGACGCGGGCTTGCGCGACGGCTGCCTCGTCACCGACGTCGGCAGCGTCAAGCGCGTGCCGCACCTGCAGATCGGCCCATTGCTCCATGGTCGGGAAATCCATTTCATCGGCAGCCACCCGATGGCCGGCTCCGAGCGCAACGGCCTCTCCGCCGTCACCGCGAATCTATTTC
>JBFZFJ010000176.1:0-11818 GCA_041306405.1 Verrucomicrobiales bacterium
TTGATAGCACTCATAGCCTGGCACCCTAGGCGCGTTCCGGCCGTTTTGCAAATTCCTTCCAGAGTGGGTCCGGCCGGATTTCAAAGCGTCTTCCCGCCCCTCCCAAATGATTTCGCCGAAAAAAATCAAATCGTCGAATTCAGTTCTCGCCTGCGGGACAGCCCGGTGGCAGAATGCCCGCCAATATGGCCACACCAAACTACGCATTCGAGAAGCGCCGCCGGGAGTTAGAGAAAAAGGCGAAAAAGGAAGAGAAGCGCAAACACAAGCTGGAAGCCGCCGCTCACGCTCCGGAGCGCGACGGGGACGCCTCCGAGTCCGCCTCCGCAGAAGAGCCATCCCCGGATGCGCCGACGGCCTGAGCCGGACGCGGCGCGCGTGACGCTCAAGACGCCGACGGAGCCCAAACCATCTGCCTTTGGATGACCACCGCCCGGGACCGAAAGGATTCAAGACCGTGATCATCGACGCCGGCCACGGCGGCAAGGACAACGGCGCGACCAGCCCCCACAACGGCCAGCGGGAAAAAGACCTCGCGCTGGACACCGCCATGCGCCTCCGCAACGAGTTGATCCACGATTTCAAAATCATTCTCATGCGCTCCGACGACAGCTTTGTCGACCTCGACGAGCGCGTGCTCCGGGCGGACCGGTTTCCCAACGCCGTGCATGATCAGCATGCATTATAACAGCGGTCCGTCCAACTGCCGCGGCCCGGAAACCTACTACTGCCGGGTGGACAGCCACGGCCTCGCCACCCGCCTGCAACAAGCGATGTGCCAGATGTCTCCCGCCGAAAGCGGCAACCGCGGCCCGGTCCGCCGCCGCATTCGCCTCACCCGCAATCCGGAAATCCCCTGCGTCCTGTTGGAAGGCGGCTACCTGAGCAACGCCGCCGAGAGCCGCCAGATCGGCGGTGCCGCTTATCGCCAGAAGCTCGCCTCCGGGATCGCGGCCGCCATCCGCACGCAGGCGGCCATCGGCGACGCTGGCACCGGTCCCCTGCCCCGCCCGATCAACGCGCCACCGAGTCGGCCAACGGATGCGCCGGAGTGAATTTATTTCCGCAAAATTCCCGAGATTTCCCGGTTGACACCCAGAAACCCGCTCCCTAGTTTGCCACCCCCTTCGCGCACGCCACGTGTCCGAGGCCATTTTTATACAAGCACATGAATACGTTTTCCGCCAAGCCGCATGAAGTCGAGCGCAAGTGGTATGTGATCGACGCCAAGGGCAAGATCCTCGGCCAAGTCGCTGTCGAGGCCGCGCGCCTCCTCCGTGGCAAGCACAAGCCAATTTTCACCTCCCACGTTGACACCGGCGATTTCGTCGTCGTCATCAATGCCGACCAGGTTGTCCTCACCGGCACCAAGGAGACCTCCAAGATCTACACCCGTTTCTCCGGCTATGTCGGCGGCCAGAAGGTCGAAACTCCGCGCATCGTCCGCGAGCGTCGTCCGATCCTGCTCGTCGAGCGGGCGGTCTGGGGCATGATCCCGAAGACCCGCCTCGGTCGCGCCCAGTTCGGCAAGCTCAAGGTGTATGCCGGTGAAACCCACCCGCACGAAGCCCAAGCGCCCGTCGCCCACGCCGTCAAATAATCCAAATTTTCTCCTAAAATGACCGCCACCACTACTCAAAGCGCCACCGGCCGCCGCAAAACCGCCGTCGCCCGCGTCTGGATGACCGAAGGCACCGGCCAGATCATCATCAACGCCCGCAGCTTCGAAGAATATCTTCCGACCATCGAGCTTCAAAACGCCGTGCTCGCGCCATTCCTGGCCCTCTCGCTCTCCAACAAGTTTGACCTCAACGTGGTGGTCAAAGGCGGCGGCAAGCAGTCCCAGGCGATCGCGATCCGCCACGCGGTTTCCCGCTCGCTGACCCTCGTGGACCCTGAAAACCGCAAGGTCATCAAGCCGCTCGGCTTCCTCACCCGTGACCCACGGATGAAGGAACGGAAAAAGCCAGGTCAACCGGGCGCCCGCGCGCGCTTCCAGTTCTCCAAGCGTTAATCTTTCCGAATTTCTCAAAAACCGCACTCCTTACCGGGTGCGGTTTTTTTGTGTCCAGGAATTGAGACGCATAGGACCCATAGGCCCTATCAGTCCCATTCTTTTCCGATCAAACAATCTTCAGCCGCGCCAAATCCTGCGTATCGATCAAACCCACCGGCTTCCCGTCCGCATCCAGCACGACGATGTCATCGATCCGGTTTTCCCCGATCGTCCTGAGAACCTCCACGGCGAGCGCGTCCGCCCGGACCGTGATCGGCCGGCGCGTCATGAGCCCGGCCACGGCTTTTTCTCCCAGAAGAGGATCGTTGCGGAAACTCCGCGCGAAGTCGCCGTGGGTGAAGATCCCGGCCAACCCGCCGTCCGCGTCGAGAATCAGGCAGGCACCGGCACGGGCGCGGTTCATCGAATCTAGTGCGGCGAAAACATCGCCGTCTTCCGCCACCGTCGGCAGCGCCGCATCCGCGCGCATGATGTCCGAAACCCGCGTGAGCAAGGCCTTCCCGAGCGATCCGCCGGGATGGAAACGGGCGAAGTCCTCCTCGGTGAATCCGCGGGATTCCAGCAACACCATGGCAAGCGCGTCGCCCATCACCAGCATCGCGGTGGACGAAGAAGTCGGTGCTAAATTGAGCGGGCAGGCTTCCCGCTCGACCGAGGTGTCGAGCGTCACCTCGCTGAAGCGCGAGAGCGTGGAGGCGGAATTGCCGGTGAGCGCGACGAGCTTGACGTCGAAGCGCTTGATGAAGGGCAGCAGGTCCATCAGCTCGCGGGTTTCTCCCGAGTAGGACAGAGCGAGAACGGCATCGCCGTCGGAAAGCAGGCCGAGGTCGCCGTGGAGGGCGTTTTGCGAATCCAGCACCACTGCGGTGGCACCCGTGGAATTGAGCGTCGCCGCGATTTTATGCCCGATGTTACCGGATTTCCCGACGCCGACGACGACGATTTTCCCCCGCTGCTCAAGTGTGCGCTGGAGGATTTTGACGGCGTCGATCAAGCCTTGATCCAATCGGACCGACATCCGGCGAAGGCCGTCGATTTCGGTTTCAATCACGCAGCGGGCACGCGCCAAGTAGTCCATGGCCCATCACAAGCCGAGAACCGCGCGCTTGGCAAGCACGGCGGTGATCCAGGCATTCCTGCCTGTTCTTCCATCTCGCAATTCTCGTGACCTCGCGATATACTCCGCCCATGAGAATCCTGCTCGCCTCGCTTTTCCTCGCCACCTTCACGCTGCCCGCTTTCGCCTCAACCATCATGGTGGTGCCGATCTTCGAACCTCTCAGCCTGCACGGCACCGATGGCGACGAGGCGATTTCCGAAATCGGCGCGGCGCTGCAAGCCTCCGTGATGCCACGCCCGATGGCGCTCACCGGCGCGTTTCCCGAGGTGCTGGTGGACGCCATCCGCAGCCCGCATCTGATCCCGACGAACAACCCGAACTACAAGGTCCAGGAAGCCAATTTGCTGGTGCTCTGCAACGTCGGCATCAGCGGGGAAATGACGGAGGGCGTCCTGGTCGTGAGGCTCGATGTCGCCCAACTGGCCATCCCCGCGGACGTCGACCTAACGACCCGCCAGATCCTCAATCTCGCGATCATCGCGCTGCGGAAAACCCTGGATGAATACCAACGCCCGCAAACCCAACCCTTGCAGGTGAGCGTGATCATCGACGGCACCGACGAGGCCAAGGCCAGCCTGCGCGACCTCGGCACCAAGTTCGTGATCGGCGCGGAGGCGGCGGCGAATTGATTCCGTGTTTTCCCTTTCCAACGGGGGTGGGATTCCGCTTTGATCCGGCAGCCCCAATCACGCATGAGCAACGCCCCAACCGATCCCCGTCCTTTCAAACGCGCCATCCTCAAACTCAGCGGTGAAGCCCTCCGCGGACCGGGCTCCCGCGACAATATTTCGCCGGAAATCGTGGACCGCATCGCCTTGGAAATCCGCGAGGCGGTGGAGGGCGGACTCCAGCTCGGCATCGTCGTCGGCGGCGGGAATTTCTGGCGCGGCGCGAGTGCCTCCGCCCGCGGGATGGACCGCGCGACCGCCGATTACGTCGGCATGCTCGCCACCGTCATGAACGCGCTCGCCCTCGAAGGCGCGCTCGAACACCACGGCGTCTCCTGCGTGGTGCAATCCGCCATCGAGATGAAAAACGTCGCGGAAACCTTCATCCGCCGCAAAGCCGAGAAGCAACTCGACGAGGGCAAAGTAGTTATTTTCGCCGCCGGCACCGGCAATCCGTTTTTCTCCACCGACACCACCGCCGCCCTGCGCGCCAGCGAGATGGGTGCCGACGTGATCCTCAAGGCGACGCAGGTGGACGGCGTTTATGACTCCGACCCGCGCCACAATCCGGACGCCGTGCGCTACGAAACGGTGACCTTCCAGAACTGCCTCTCCCAGCGCCTCAACGTGATGGACGCCACCGCCTTCAGTCTTTGCATGGACAACGACGTGCCGATCATTGTATTTGATCTGGCTCCCCACGGCAATCTTTCCCACGCCCTCCGCGGCCTGCCGATCGGCACGCTCGTGCACGGCGAATGAATCTGAAATTTCAACCCCCAATCTATCATGGACCCTGAAGAAGCTATTTTCGATGTCGAGGACGCGATGACCAAGTGCGTCGATTACCTCATCCACGAGTTCGCCGGCGTGCGCACCGGCAAGGCCAGCCCTGCCTTGATCGAGAACCTCGACGTGCACGTCCAAGCCTACGGCGCCGTCTCGAAGCTCAAGAGCATCGCCGTCATCAGCTCACCCGAGCCGCGGATGCTGATGGTGCAGCCCTTCGATCCGGCGACCACCCGCGACATCGAGCGCGCCATCCGCGAGTGCAAGCTGGGCCTCAACCCCGCCGCCGCCGACCGCTCGATCCGCGTGCCCATCCCCGAGCTTTCCGAAGAGCGCCGGAAGGACATGGTCAAAATGATCAAGCAGCTCGCGGAAGAAGCCAAGGTCCGCCTCCGCGCCGCCCGCAAGGACGGCATGGACGCCGCAAAGAAGATGAAGGCGGACAACGTGATCACCGAAGACGGTCAGAAGACCTTCGAAAAGGAAGTTCAGGACCTCACCAACAAGTTCACCAAGAAGATCGAAGACCTCGCCGTGGCGAAGGAAGCGGACCTGATGAAAGTGTGAGCCGCCATCGTGGCGGCGGCTGATTCCGGAATACGGGCCGAAGTCCCGCTCAACGCTTCAGGGTGGCGGTCAGTGAAAGGGGTGGTTTTTCCGGTATCCTTGCCCTGCCACCAGACCGCGGCTCCCGAGGGGACGCTCTTGACGAAGACCTTGGCTCCCCGGACCTTCCATCCGAAACCGGGAAGGGGCAGTGGATTCAAACCGCGAAAGTCCAACTCCAAGGGAGGCGGGGTGCTGAAACCATAACGAGTGATATTGAGTTCGTGTTTGCCGGGCACGGTGCCTTCCACGAGTCCGTTCACGACCCGCTGGGTTTTGCCGTCGAGGGTTAAAACAGCATCGTCAGGCCAATCCTTGGGCAGGCGAAGACCGCAGACACCGCTTTGAAACGACACGATGCGCGCTTGTGCGGTTTTACGGCCTTCTGGAGTCAGCGAGTCATCCGCAACCATCTTTTCAAGAGCGTCGATCGCGAGGTGATCTCGTTTTCCGCAAGTTGTTCCGCCTGTGCCAGCGCTGCGTTCGAGGCATCGGTTTTTCTCTGATGGGTTATTTGGCGCTTCGCGTTGATGCGCTCAATCATCTTCTGGCAGCGGGCATCCCCGGGAAGCAATCCGAGGCCTTGTTTCGCGACGGCTTCCGCTTCATCCTCACGATTCGCTTGGATCCGTTGCTCTGCGGATTCGAGCAGGGCCATGATCTTGTCGTCGGTCCGTTGCCAATTTGCCTGATACTGCAATCTCCAAACGACCACCGAGACAGCCGCCACCAATACGATGCCTAGCAATTTCAGGGAATCCAATTGGTGCCCTTCCCGGGACCGGAGGGAGTGTGGCGCCGCTGGAGAGACAGCCCTCGACCGGATGGTGTTAGAGGTCGGTTTGGAGGCGAGGCCATAATCTTACGGGGTTGTTACTGATGGCGTGGTTCGGTTTGGTTTCAGAAAGAGGACGAATGGGCATCTTGCGGGTTTTCGCGATCTAAACGATCTCCTTTTTCCCGCTCGCGACGGAGCGGTAAATCGCTTCGATCACCCGCAAGTCGCGCAAGCCTTCCTCGCCCGACGGCTCGAACGGCTTGCCTTGGAGGATCGCCTGCGAGAACGCGTCGATCTCCGCGGCGAAGTGGTCGGTCTGCGGGAAGGCGAGCGGAATTTGCGGGTTGGAAGTCCAGCCGGCCAGCCCCTTGTAGCCATAGCAGGGCTTCATCCCGAACCGGCCTTTGGTGCCGTAGGCGGTGAAATCCTCGCGGCCGCTGAAATGATAGGTCGTCAGGCAGTTCGCCGTGAGGCCGGAGGGGAATTTCATCGTCCAGGCGATGGTTTCATCCACCTCGGCGAACTTGACCGGGTCGGTTTTGGTTTCAAGCGCCACCACCTCCAGCGGCTCCTCGCCCGCCAGGTAGCGGCAGGCCTGGAGCGCGTAAACGCCCACGTCCATCAGCGCGCCGCCGCCTGCCAGATTCTTGCGCAGACGCCATTGCTTCGGGTCGCCGACGGCAAAGCCAAACCCGGCGTCCACGTGCTGGAGCGGACCGAAAACCTGCTCGCGGGCGAAGCGGATCGCCTCCCGGTGGTGCGGCTCGAACTGGCAGCGGTAGCCGATCCCGAGCTGGCGGTTCGCGGCCTCGCAGGCGGCGATCATTTCCCGGCAGTCCTTGGCGCTGTTCGCCATCGGCTTCTCACAGAAAACGTGCTTGCCCGCCTTGGCGGCGCGCAGCGTGAACTCGTGGTGCATGCTGTTGGGCAGCACGATGTAAACCACGTCGATCGACGGGTCATTGATGATCTTGTCAAAGTTCTCGTAGGAATAAACCTTGTCCTCGGCGAGGCGGTATTGTTCGCGCCATTTCCCGCCCTTTTCCGGCGTGCCGGTGACCACCGCAACGAGCTTGGCGTGCTGCGTCTTCAACAGGGCCGGGGCGATCTGGTTCGTGCTGAGCGAGCCGAGCCCGACGAGCGCCCAGCCGAGTTTTTTCCCGGGTGGCGGCGCGTCCTGGGCGCTGGCGGCGAGTGTGGCGAGCGAGGCTCCGATGGCGGTTTTCAAAAACGGGCGGCGTTTGATTTGCATGATCTCGGTTAGTCCGTCAGGCGGTGGTTCATTGCAGCCCCTTGAGAATCTGCCGGCGCACCTCGACGATGTCGATCTCGCCGCTGTGACGCCAGAGGATCTTGCCGCCGGGCGCGACGAGCACGCTGTGCGGCAGGGCACCGGTCCAGTCGGGATCGATCGCCTGGGCCATGGCGTCCGGATTTCCGCCGGTCCAGTGATAGTTGTTGGAGGCGAGCCCCTGCTCGCCGAGGGATTTCGCGGTCGAGCCGGGGGCGGCGGCGTGGCGGGATTCCAGGAACTTGAGAACCGCGGGCCGCAGCGCGACCGGATCGAGGCTGATGGAAATGAACTCGACCGACCGGTTTTGAAAACGCCGGCCGGTATCTACCAGCCCCGGGAACTCCTTCACGCAGGGCCCGCAACTGGTGGACCAGAAATTGATGAGGCGAAGGTTCTTCGAGCCGTTGGCGCGGAGCTTCTTGGAAATTTCCTCGTCCAGATCCGCCACGGTGACGGGCCTCTTTTCCCACGCCGCCTGGTCGGCCGCGGCATTGCTGGTTTTGAAAAGCCACTTCGTCGAGCAGCCGAACGAGCGGGTGACGGGCTCTTTGACTGCGGTTCCGGCGAGCACCGCGTCGAGCGCGTCGCGCAGGTAGCTCTTGGGCACCGGGCCGGAATTCCGCCCGCCGTCGTCCATCCGGCCGCTGTAGCGCAGCTTGCGCTCCGCATCGAAAACGAACACGTGCGGCGTGGATTGCGCGCCGCAGGCGGTGGTGAATTCCTGCTTCGCGCCATCATAGAGATAGGGAAAAGTCCAACCGAAGTCCTTGGCGAAGGGAGCCATTTCCTCCTGCGAGTCGCCGAAGGGCGAGTAGCCGAGCTCGTCGGGCGTGAGGCTGGCCGGATTGTTTCCATTCACCGCCACCAGCGCCACGTTCTTGCTCTTGTAATCCTGATAGACCTGCTCCATCCGCGAGCCCGCCGCCACCGAGTCCGGGCAATGGTTGCAGGTGAAAATCACGCACAACACCTTGGAGCCCTTGAAATCCGCCGGCGCGTAAGTCTTCCCGTCCGTCCCCGGCAGCGAGAAATCCGGCAGGCCGGCGCCGGTCGCCAACACCTTCGCCACCTCCTGCCCCAGCGCCGGCATCACCAGCGCCGCCGCCAAGCCCAACAGCATGTTCAGTTTCATCATGGTGCTGAATACCATTCCGGGGTTCCGTTTCCTGCAAGAAATTTCAGCGGATTCAATTTCGCCAATGCCCTCCCGCATCACGCGTGCCACGGGGCGCGGCGCGGCTGGCTGCACATTTTGTTCGCCTCGTCGTCGCCGATGAACTTCTCGGTGGCGGGGTCGAAGCGGACTTTGCGGCCGAGCTGCCAGCCGATGGCGGCGGCGTGGCAGGCGATGTGGCCGTTGCGCGTGACCACCTCGTTCGCCGCCGGCGCGCCGCGGGATTTGACGCAGTCGAGGAAATCGCGGACGTGCTTGATGGGGTTGGTTCCGGAAATTTCTCCGGTCGGCATGCCGACTAACAATGCAGGATTGCTGGCGGCGATCTTGCCAAAATCCGCGGTCTCGACCCAGCCCTCCTCGCCCTCGAAGCGCACCGGACAGGTGCCGGGGACGACCCAGTCGCCCTCGCCTTGGAAGCCGGCGAGACGCATGACCAAGTTCACCCCGCTGGCGTAGCGGCCCTCGATGAGCGTGTCGCCTTTGCTCTCGAACTCGACCGGGGTGGTGCCGTCCGCGTTCGCCGCCCACTGGCAGAGGTCGAGCGTGTGCGCGCCCCACTCGGGCAAGCCCGCGCCGCCGTGGAAGGCGTAGTGGCCGCGCCAGCGGCCTTCGACGTATTTCTTGTTATAAGGGCGCGACGGGGCGGGCCCCAGCCAGCGCTCCCAATCGATCAGCGCCGGATCCGGCAAGGGCTCGCCGGGCAGCGGGGCGAGGTCCGGCTTGAGAGGGAGGATCCCGGCGTGGACGGTGTGGATCTTGCCAAGACGGCCGCTGCGGGCGAGCTCGGCGGCGAAGCGAAAATTGTCCACGTTCCGCCGCTGGGTGCCGGCTTGGAAGACGCGTCCGTGGAGCTTCACTGCGTCTGCTAGTTCCTGGGTCTCCTGGATCGTCATGCTACACGGCTTCTCCGCGTAAACGTCCTTGCCGGCCTTCGAGGCGAGGATGGTGCCGAGCGCGTGCCAACGGTCGCCGGTGGTGATCTGGACCGCGTCGATGTCCTCGCGGCCGAGGATTTCCATCATGTCGCAGCATTTGTAACAATCCTCGTTGCCATACTGCTTGTTGGCCATCCGCCGGACGATTTCGCGCCGCGACTCCTGCACGTCGGCGATCGCGACGAACTGGACATCGGGCTGGGCGAGGAAACAGTTAAGCACCTCCCGCCCGCGCGGGCCGATGCCGATGCCGCCCATGACGATGCGGTTGCTGGGAGCGACCGCGCCGTTTTTCCCCAAGGCGGAGCCGGGAATGATCGTAGGCATGCCGATGGCGAGAGCTGCGGTTCCGAGAAATTTCCGTCGTGTGAATTGAGTGGTCATGAAGCTATCTACTGCGGTGGCGGTGTCAGACTTTCAAGCAGGTTTCGGCGTTTCCGCTTTGCGGGCGGGATTCGGGCCGCTAGGAATTCCCCGTGGACCTTGGTATCCAGGAACGGCTCAATGATTTCATCCGGCGCAAAGGCCTGCGCCGGACCAGTCAGCGTGACACCATCGTCAAGGCGGCGTTCTCGAAAGACGAGCATTTCACCGCCGACGAGCTTTTCGACCGCGTCCGAAAACTCGACTCCGAGACCTCGCGGGCCACGGTTTACCGGACGCTAGGCCTGCTGGTGGAGGCGGATTTGCTGCGCGAAATCGATCTCGGGGAAAACCAAACCACCTACGATCCCAACTTCCTCGACAAGCCCTCGCACAACCACCTGCTCTGCATCGACTGCGGCCGCGTGGTCGAATTCGAGGACTCGCACCTCGACCTGCTCAACGACTGCATCACCCGGCGACTCGGTTTCAAACCCGTCCGCCAGTCGATCAAAATCGAGGCGAACTGCGAGCAACTCCGCCTCAAAGGCCGTTGCCCGAACCTCATCGCGACCCGCCTGACCGGCAAGCGCCTCCGGAAAAAGCGGTAGGCGCCTCAGGATTCCACCTTACCCCCCTACCGAAATTTCCCGAAAAACCCTGAATGATCCGCCAACCCCAGCCCGTAAATCCCCACCGCCATGCAAAATCCGACCCGCCGTAGTTTCATCAAATCCGCCGCCGCCATCGCCGGCACCGCGTTCGCCCCCAATCTCCTTCTCGGCCAGGAAAAAGCCCTGAAGCAACTCAACGTCGCCGCCGTCGGCTGCAACGGAAAGGGCGCAAGCGACATCTCCGAGATCGCGAGCGGCAACCGCATCGCCTTCCTCTGCGACATCGACAAGGGACGGGCCGAAAAGATGATCCAGCAGTATCCCGACGCCAAATATTTCTCCGACTACCGGGAAATGTTCGCCGCCGTGGCCGACCAGATCGACGTGGTCACCGTCTCCACCCCCGACCACATGCACTTCCCCATCGCTGTCGAGGCGATCAAGCACGGCAAGCCCGTGATGGTGCAAAAGCCGATGTGCAACAACCTCTGGGAAGCCCGCGCGCTGGCCAACTACGCCAAGGAAAAAAACGTGCTCACCGTGATGGGCAACCAAGGTGCCACGATGCAAGGCACCCGCGTCCTGCGCGAGTGGATCGAAGCCGGAGTCATCGGCGAGGTGAAGGAAGTTTACTACTGGACCAACCGCCCGATCTGGCCGCAGGGCGAGGGCCTTCAGTTTCCCGCCCAGCCCGTGCCCGCCGGTCTCAACTGGGACGTCTGGCAGGGCACCTGCGCCACCGACCGCCCTTACAACCCGGGCATCCATCCCTTCAAATGGCGCGGATTCTGGGACTATGGCTGCGGCGCGCTCGGCGACATCGGCTGCCACAGCATGAACTCCGCGTTCTGGGCGCTCGATCTCAACGGCGACTTCGTCGTGCAGGCCAGCAAGGTTTCCGCCTTCGACGGCACCATCGCCCCCAAGCGCTCGACCATCGTCTATGACTTCCCGGCCAAGGGCAAACGCGGGCCGGTCAAGGTCATCTGGCAGGACGGGGTCAACGATCCTAACACCGACAAGGAATTCGTCCGGCCTCCGGGGATTCCAGCGGATCTTAAACTCAACGAGGGATTCGGCCAGGTCTTCGTGGGCACCGAGGGCGTTCTTTTCATCAACGACGCCTATTGCGGCGGGTCGCCGGTGCTTTTCCGCAAAGGCGTGAGGGAAAAGGTCGAAAAAGTCGCAGAGGTATATGCCCGCGTCAAAGGCGGCCCGACCCAGGAACTCTGCCGCGCCGTCCGCCGCGAGGGGCCCAAGCCCGTTTCCAACTTCGTCGATCACGCCGGCCCCCTCACCGAGATGGTCCTCGTCGGCAACCTCGCCGTCCGACTCGACAAGAAAATCGACTGGGACATGAAAGCCATGGAAGCCCGCGGCCTGCCCGAAGTGCAAGCCACCCTCAAGCGGGTCTATCGCGCCGGCTGGGAGCCGAAGTTGACGTGACCCCTCACGGC
>JBFZFJ010000177.1:0-9826 GCA_041306405.1 Verrucomicrobiales bacterium
TTCGCTCATTCGTCGTATCGGATGGCCTGGCGATACGCAAACCAAACTCCACATCCTCATGGCCCACACACTCCCAGATCTCGGTTACGCCTACGACGCGCTCGAACCCCACATCGACGCCCGCACGATGGAAATCCATCACTCGAAGCACCATCAGGCGTACATCACCAATCTCAACAACGCGCTCGCCGGCAAGCCGGAGCTGGAAACCAAGTCGCTCTGCGAAATCATCGGCGACCTCGCCTCGATCCCCGAGGACATCCGCACCGCGGTCCGCAACAACGGCGGCGGTCACGCGAACCACTCGTTTTTCTGGAAAGTCATCGCCCCCGGCGGCGCGAAGGCTCCATCCGGCGAGCTCGCGGCGGCGATCGACAAGGCCTTCGGCTCGTTCGACGCCTTCAAGGAGGCCTTCGCCAAGGCCGGTGCCACCCGCTTCGGCTCCGGCTGGGCGTGGCTGGTGAAGAAGGCGGACGGCTCGCTCGCCGTTTGCTCCACCGCCAACCAGGACTGCCCGTGCATGGGCGCAGCCATCGCCGGGTGCGATGGCAAGCCGATCCTCGGCCTCGACGTCTGGGAGCACGCCTACTACCTGAACTATCAGAACCGCCGCCCCGACTACATCGCCGCGTTCTGGAACCTGGTGAACTGGGACGTGGTCGCCGCGAACTTCGCCGCCTGATTTCTCCTGAAAGTCACTCGTGAGCGTCCGTCCCGTTGGGGCGGACGTTTTTTTTTCGTGTGGGGGTGGATTGACGGCAGCCAGCTGCGGGATGGATGGGATATTTGTGAGCAAACCGCGCCCAGTTCCGCCAGCAGGCTGGCACGACCGACAGCGGCAATTGTGCGGTTCAGGCTGATGGGCGAACGACCCGGATCAATTGGCCAGCCGGATTGCGGCTGGTCATGAGCGCGGCGTGAATGCGTTCAGCGAAAGCCAACAGATTCGCGTCATCACGAGTGCAGACGATAATACCGGCGTGGGCACCTTGGGTTTGCTGGTGGAGCCGTATGAAGTCGAGTCGGTTCAGGGTGAGCACGACGCGGTGTTGTTCCGTGGCGAATGCCAGGACTTGATCGTCCGGGATCTTCTGATTTGCGCGTCCGACTTCGTAGGATGTGAGGACATCATGTCCGAGCCGCCGGAGTTCCTCGACGACACGTTTGGGGAAGTTCTCGTTGGAGTAGAGCGAGGCCATCAGGCTTCCTGATTGAGGCGGATGGCCTGTTCAATTTCCTCGCGGTGGGTTGCGACGTAGTGCCAAGCGGCTTCCAGGTCAAAGACGCTCAGTCCGGGGTAATCCTTGAGAAGATCAAGCTCGCCCACGCCGGCACGGCGGGCTTCTTCCAGCATCCAGACGGCAATGCGGGTCATTCCCACACACGCCTCGCCGCCACAGACTCCAGGGCTGCGCTGGATTCGGCCGGATGAGCCGGACTCAGGAGCGATTCCAGCCCGCGCTTTGACGAAAAGAACGAAGTCGAGCACCTCCGCCTGAACGGGTTCGGAGGCGGCTTCGATCTCGCTGACGATTCGCTGAGTGAGCGCGGACATGGCTGCAAATTAGCCGGATTTGGGCGCGAGGCAAGACCGGCTTCGACTTCCCGCCGCGCCCGGGAAAAAGGTCGCCGCGAAGAAGACCGTGAAGCCAAAACAAGCCTGAGCCGTGGCGGCGGTTTCCCGTGTCATGAAAGGAATTCCATTTCCCTTGCTTCCCACGGTCCTTCGTCTTACATGTTTGCACATGAGTAACACAATCACGCTACGGTTGCCAGCGGACTTGCTTCAATGGCTCGAGGAAGAATCCCGAGTCACCGGTCTTCCCAAAGGAAGGCTCGTGCGGGAGCAACTGGAGCAATTGCGCACAAAAAAGGCACGTCAGCCGTTTCTTGACTTGGCGGGCAGTGTCGAGGGTTCACACCAACTCAGCCTTAAAAAAGGATTCGAAGCGTGACAGGCATCGCCGACACAGGCTTCTTGGTTGCCTTCGCGAACCGTAAAGACCTCCATTTCCCGTGGGCTTATGCCCTTGCCGAACACATTCACGAACCTCTTCTCACTTGCGAGGCCGTATTGGCGGAAACCGCCTACCACCTGAAAAATAGCGAACTCGTCCTGCGCATGATGGAAACCGGGCTGATCCGCCTCGCTTTCGATATCGAGGGCCACCGCCCGGAACTCATCGCATTGGCACGCCGCTACGCCGACCGCCAGCCCGATCTCGCCGACCTCTGCCTGATCCGCATGAGCGAAATCAATCCGCAGCTACCCGTCATCACGGTCGATGGCGACTTCCGCATCTATCGCCGCAACCAGCGGGAAATGATCCCGGTCATCATGCCTCCACGGAGTTGACAGGCACCCGATTCGCCCGATTTGGGCGCGAAGGCAAAACAAGCCCTCGCCGGGGCCGCGGACCAGTTCCAAATCCTCGTTGCCCATCCACACCACCAGCTCGCCGTCTTCGAGATAGCGCGTTTGGCTGGGGCGGATTTCCTCGTCTATCTTGAGCACCAATCCCTCGCGCGAATACCGCACCTGCAGTTCGCTGCCCCAAGGATCGCCCGCGATACCGAATCCCTTGCCGCCGAACCGCCCGAGCGCGGTCATCCGGTGGGTGCGCGGTGAGTGTAGCCGGACCAGCATGCACAAGGCTTCCAGAATCGAGGTTTTCCCCTGAGCGTTGTCCCCGGTCAAAATCGCGCCCTCCGCCGGGACTTCAAGGTCCAGCGAGGCAAAGCATCGGAAATCCATCAAGCGCAGCGAGCGAAGCACGGCGAAGGAGTAGGGGGAAATCCGGGCGCTGGGAAGTGACGATTGGAGCGCCGGAGAGAAAGCATCGTGAAAAAATGGTTGCGTATCGCGGCGGTTGCATTCACTTTTTGGCCGAAACCTCATAAAAAAAGGCAATTAACTAAGGATTATGCTTCCAGAGCACGCCCCATTCACTTCTGACCAGCGCACCGCGTTGGATTCGCTTCTTGCCGGCTTCAATCCTGTCCAGCGCGGCTGGCTCAGCGGCTTCCTCGCCGCCTCGGGAACCGCGCCGGCTGCCGCGCCCGCGCCGGTTTCCGCTGGTAAACTCACCGTTTTATATGGCACCGAGTCGGGGAATTCCGAGGTGCTCGCGGACCGTGCCGTGAAGGCCGCGAAGAAGCGGGGATTCCAAGCCGTCATGAAAAACATGTCGGAAATCTCCATGGCCGAGCTGGCGAAATCCACCAAGCTTCTCGTCATCGTTTCCACTTGGGGCGACGGCGAACCTCCCGAAACCGCAGTCTCGTTTTACAAGGAATTCATGAACTCGGACCTTGCCTTGTCCGACGTCCGCTTCTCGGTTTGCGGGCTGGGCGACACGGCGTATGAGAAATTCTGCCAGATCGGCAAGGATGTGGACGCCAAGCTGGAAAGCCTCGGCGCGACGCGTGTTTCAGCCCGCCAGGATTGCGATGTGGACTACGAGGACGCCTACGCGGGCTGGTTGGAAAGCGCGCTTTCGGCGCTGGCTCCGGCCTCCGCGGCTGCGGTCGTTCAATCCACGGCCCCGGCGTTTGCCTCGTCGGTCGAGTATGGAAAAAAGAACCCTTTCCCCGCCGAGACCCTTGATAAGGTCGTTCTGAATGGCGAGGGCTCCGCCAAGGAAACCCTGCACTTCGAGTTTTCGCTCGCCGCTTCCGGGCTTTCCTATGAGCCTGGCGATGCGCTTGCGGTCATTCCGGTGAATGCTCCGGAAATGGTCAAGGACATCATCCAGGCCGCAAAGCTGACGGGGAACGAAGAAGTCGAAGTGAAAAACGTCGGCCGCAAGCTGCTCGCCGACGCGCTCCGCGAAGACTACGACATCACCGCTCTCTCCCGCGCCGTTTTGACGAAACTCGCCGAAGCCGGTAATTCCGCTGCGCTGCGCGAGCTGCTCGCCGAGGACGCGAAAGAGAGTTTGAAGGAATTCAGCAGCGGCCGCGAGATCATCGACGCCATTGTGGAATTCGCGCCCAACGGGCTTTCCGCCGACGCGCTCACGGGAATCTTCCGCAAGCTGCCACCGCGGCTCTACTCGATCGCTTCCAGCCCGCTGGCCCATGTCGACGAAGTCCATCTCACGGTGTCCGCCGTCCGCTACGAAAGCCACGGCCGCAAACGGAATGGCGTCTGCTCGACCTATCTCGCCGACCTCGTGAAACCGGGCGATCCGGTCCAGGTCTTCGTGCAGCCGAACAAGAATTTCCGCCTTCCCGCCGATGGTTCCACCCCGGTCATCATGGTCGGCCCCGGCACCGGAATCGCGCCGTTCCGCGCCTTCGTCGAGCACCGCGCGGCGCTCGGCAGCCCGGGCAAAAACTGGCTGTTCTTCGGCGACCAGCATTACACCTACGACTTCCTTTATCAGCTGGAGTGGCAGGAGCATCTCAAGGAGGGCGCGCTCACCCGGCTCGACCTCGCGTTCTCCCGCGACCAGCCGGAGAAAGTCTATGTCCAGCACCGGATGCTCCAGCAGGCGAAGGATCTCTATCAATGGCTCGAGGAAGGCGCGCACTTCTATGTCTGTGGCGACGCCACCCGGATGGCCCACGACGTCCATGAAACGTTGATCTCGATCGTGGAAAGCCAGGCGGGCATTTCCCGCGAAGCCGCCGAGGCTTACGTCGAGAACCTCAAGAAAACCAAACGCTATCAACGCGACGTTTATTAAATTTCAAAATTTCCATCATCATGAGTGACAAGAAACTCTCCGCGAACGAATACATCAAGATCGACAGCAACTACCTCCGCGGCACGATCGCCGAGGGGCTTGCCGACCTTTCCACCGGCTCGATGTGCGAGGACGACCAGCAGTTGCTGAAATTCCACGGCACCTATCAGCAGGACGACCGCGACATCCGTGCCGGCCGCCGCAAGCACAAGCTGGAGAAGGCGTTTTCCTTCATGATCCGCATCCGCGTGCCGGGCGGCGTTGCCAGCCCGCACCAGTGGTTGGAGACGGACCGCCTCGCCACGCAATTCGCGAACGGCACCATCAAGCTGACCACGCGCCAGGCGTTCCAGTTCCATGGCATCATCAAGACGAATCTCAAGCGCACCATCGCCGAGATCAACCAGGCCGCCATGGACACCATCGCCGCCTGCGGTGACGTGAACCGCAACGTGATGTGCAATCCGAACCCGCATCTCTCGAAAATCCACGCCCTGGCATTGAAGGCGGCGGAGGATATTTCCGCCCATCTCACGCCGCAGACCCGCGCCTATCACGAGATCTGGCTGGACGGTGAGAAAGTGAAGTCCACCGAGGAGGATTTCGAGCCGATCTACGGCAAGACCTACCTGCCGCGGAAGTTCAAGATCACCATCGCCGTGCCGCCGTCCAACGACGTCGATATCTATGCGAACTGCCTTTCCTTCATCGCCATCGTCGAGGACGGCGAGTTGGTCGGCTACAACGTCGCCGTCGGCGGCGGCATGGGTTCCACCCACGGCAACGAGGCCACCTATCCGCGCATCGCGGACGTGATCGGTTTCTGCACGCCGGAGCAAGTCGTGGACGTCGCGGAAAAGGTCGTGCTCGTGCAGCGCGATTTCGGCGACCGCACGGACCGCAAGCACTCGCGCTTCAAATACACCGTGGACGACTACGGCCCGGCTTGGATTCTCGCCAAGTTGAATGAATACCTCGGCTACGAACTCGGACCCGTCCGTGATTTCAAATTCGAAGACAACGGCGACCGCTACGGCTGGGTCGAGGATGCCAATGGCAATTCCCACCTCACGCTCTTCATCGCCGGCGGCCGCGTGCTTGACACGCCGAGCTATCCGATGCGCAGCGGGCTCCGCGAGATCGCCAAGATCCACGACGGCGACTTCCGCCTCACGGCGAACCAGAACCTCATCATCGCGAATGTTTCACCGGCCAAGCGCCCGGAAATCGAGAAGCTGCTCGCCGAGTATGGCATCAAGGACAGCCATTTGAAGAGCGCGCTTCGCCTCAACTCAATGGCCTGCGTCGCCCTTCCGACCTGCGGGCTTTCCCTCGCCGAAGCCGAGCGCTATTTGCCGGACCTCATCACCGAGCTTGAGGAATCCCTCGAGGAAAATGGCTTGCGCCACGACGCCATCACCATCCGCATGACCGGCTGCCCGAACGGTTGCGCCCGTCCGTTCATCGCTGAGATCGGCTTCGTCGGTCGCGGTCCGTCCGCTTACAACGTCTATCTGGGCGGCGGCTTCGCGGGTCAGCGCCTGTCGAAGCTCTATCGGGAAAACGTCCCGGCGGAGAAGATCAAGCCGCTGCTCGCACCGATCTTCCAAAGCTACGCCAAGGAGCGGAATGACGGTGAACGATTCGGTGATTTCTGCATCCGCAACGGCCATGTGGCAGAGACCATCCAAGGGCCGGATTTCCACAAGAATCTGAAGCCCGAGGCGCTCGCCAAGGCTTGATAAATCCCCCCGCCATGGCTGCCTTGAAATTCCAACCGCCCGCAGGGGTTTCCACGGACATCGACGCCGCGGAGCTTTCCGCCGCCCTCGCGCCGCTGCGCGCCGGGGAGCGGCTGCGCTTGCTCTACGAACAGCTCGGCGACCGCCTCGTCGCATCCACCAGCTTCGGCCTTCAGGCGGCGGTGATGCTGCGCCTGATTCACGAATACGCACCGAAGATCCCGGTCGTCTTCATCGACACCGGGTTCCTGTTTCCCGAGACCTATCAGTATGCCGAGACGCTTACCTCGATGTTCGACCTCGACCTGCGGATCTATCATCCGATAGTCTCCGCCGCGCGGATGCAGGCGGTGTGGGGAAACCTCTGGGAAGACGGAAAGGACGGCGCCGACCGTTACGGGCTGATCACCAAGATCGAGCCGATGAACCGCGCGCTGCGGGAAACCGGGGCCGACGTCTGGCTCAGCGGCCTCCGCCGCTCGCAGTCGAGCACACGTCTGGACCGGCCCTTCGTCGAGCAGCAGAAGCGGACCGTGAAGGCCTATCCGATCCTCGACTGGGCGGACGCGCAGGTGGATCTTTATTTCCATCAGAACGGAATTCCGCGGCATCCGCTCGCCGAGAAAGGCTACGTTACGATGGGCGACTGGCATAGCACCCGGCCTGCCGAGGACGGCGATTCGGAATCCACCCGCTTCAACGGTGAAAAATACGAGTGCGGACTTCATCTTGACTCAGGCACTCCCGATTTCCAGATTTGACCTGCCAGAAGCTGACTGAGGCAGCCACGACACATTTCCCCAAAACTCCACCATCATGAACATCGCCGAAAACATGGTTGCCACTGTTGGCAATACTCCCCTGATCCGCCTCAACCACATCACCGCCGGACTCGACGCCGAGATCTGCGTGAAGGCTGAGTTTTTCAACCCGCTCTTCAGCGTCAAGGACCGCATCGGCAAGGCGATGATCGAAGCCGCCGAGAAGGACGGATCGCTCAAGCCCGGCGGCCTGATCATCGAGCCGACTTCCGGAAACACCGGCATCGCGCTCGCGTTCATCGCCCGCTCGAAAGGCTATCGCTGCATCCTGACCATGCCGGAAAGCATGTCAATCGAGCGTCGCGTGTTGCTGCGTCTGCTCGGTGCGGAAATCGTCCTCACGCCGCGCGCCCGCGGCATGAACGGTGCCATCGCGATGGCGAAGAAGCTTCTCGAAGAGCACGGCGAAGGTTCGTTCGGACCCGGCCAGTTCGACAATCCGGCGAACCCGCAGGTCCACCGCGAAACGACCGCCGAGGAAATCTGGCGCGACACCGACGGCCAGGTGGACGCGTTTGTCGCCGGAGTCGGTACGGGCGGAACACTGACCGGAGTCGGCGAGGTTTTGAAATCGCGCGGCACGGCCAGAATTTTCGCGGTGGAGCCTGCCGCGAGCCCGGTGATTTCCGGCGGCGCGCCGGGCCCTCACATGATCCAGGGGATCGGTGCCGGCTTCATTCCGAAAAACCTCAACGTCTCGATCATCGACGAGACCATCCTGGTTTCCAACGAGGACGCGATCGCCACCGCGCAAGCCTTGGCGCAGCTCGAAGGTTTGCCTGCGGGAATCTCCACCGGAGCGAACGTCTGGGCAGCGATGCAGGTCGCCAAACGCCCTGAATTCAAAGGCAAACGCATCGTCACCATCGGCTGCTCGTCCACCGAGCGCTACCTCTCGACCGCGCTGGCCGAGAAGGTCCGGGAAGAGGTTTCGAGCCTGCCGGTCCACGAAATTTAAGGCGGAACGGGAATTTCCGGTCAATACTGACAGCAAGCTTGCGCTTCGCCATCCTGATAGCCCAGGGTGGCGGCGTGACAGACACCATGGAAAGCGCCCGCCGATGGAGTGGTTATGTTTGCCCGGATTGCCGGTTCGTGTCCCGCGTGCCGAGGGATCATGACGGGCAGGGGATCGTCTGCCCGAGTTGTCGGCGGATGTTGAGGATCCCGACGTCGACTGACACGCCGCCGCCATTGATCGCCGCGGCGCGGCGGGAGGGGGAGCCGCCCGCGGCGGACGGGAAATCACGGGGTTCGCAGAGTCGCCGCCGCAAGAAGGCCGGCGGCGCGGAGAATTACTCATGGGAGCAAGTGCCGAAATCATCCCGGACAGGCGGCAGCGAGGAGAAGAGGCAGATGCGCCTGATGCTGGTCGGCGGGGCTTCGTTGTTTGCGGTGATCGTGGTGGGAGTGATCCTTTTGATGAATGGCGGGACCAAGCCGGTTGTTCGTCCGGTGGGAGAAGTCGCGGCTCCGCACGGCACCGTGAAGAATGCGGAGGAGTCACCCCTTCCGCCGGCGATCCGGCGCAGCGAGGCTTCATTACTCTCAGAGGCCGGCTCCTTGGCGCGGAAATTCCTGGAGGCGACGACGGTGGAGGAGCTTTTGCCGCTCGTCCGCAATCCCGCGGTGGCGGAGGCCCGCATGCGCGGTTTCTACCCCGGAGGAAAAATCGAAGCTCCCGGCATGATGCCGCTCGGCGCGGCCGGTGGTTTTGCCGTCAGGGACAAGCTCGTTTCGCTGGTGGTCAGAACCCGCGATTTCGAGGAAAAGTCACTCGCTTTCATCGATACCCCGCAAGGACTTAAAATCGACTGGGAAAGCTGGGCCGGCTGGTCGGAGATTTCCTGGAAAGAGTTCATGGCGACCAAGCCGACAAGCGGTCACGTTTTCCGCGTCATTCTGGCTCCGGTGGATTATTACAACTTCGAGTTCACCGACGATCAAAAATGGCAGTCCTACCGCCTGGAGTCGCCCGATCATGAACATGCGGTTTATGGCTATGCCGGGAAAGGCACGGTCTTGAATGGGCGACTTCACCCTGACAAGGACACCAAAAGCATCAACCTGATGTTGTCGCTGAAATTCCCCGCCGGCACCACGTCGGCCAACCAGGTGGAGATCGAGCGTTTCGTTGCCGAGGGCTGGGTGGAGGAGGCTGATTCCCCATGACGCCGACGGCTTACGACAAGGCCCTGGAGCTCAATCTGGACCCGATGGTTTACGGCACCTTCGCCGAGATCGGCGCGGGCCAGGAAACGGCCAATTGGTTCTTCCGCGCATCCGGCAGCGCGGGGCTCGTGGCGAAGACGATTTCCGCCTACGACATGACCATGAGCGACGCCATTTATGGCCGTGCCGACCGCTACGTGTCGGCCAAGCGGCTCGGCGCGATGTTGGATCACGAATACTCGATCCTGCTCGAACGGCTCGCCCCCAAGCGCGGCAAGGAGACGACTTTCTTCTCGTTCTGCAACACCGTGCGCGCCCGTGGCTGGCAGGATAGCGGGGAATGCCACGGCTGGCTCGGCTTGCGATTCCAGATGAAACCGGGCGATCCTCCGTCCGACAT
>JBFZFJ010000178.1:0-2904 GCA_041306405.1 Verrucomicrobiales bacterium
GGTGCAGCGAGGCGGCGAAATCGAGGGCTGTGGAGGGCTCGTCGAGCACAAGCACCTCCGGTTGGTGGACAAGGGCGCGGGCGACGAGGAAGCGCCGGCGCTCACCGGAGGAGAGCTCGCCAAAGGGACGATGGCGGATGGCGGCGACGCCCATCAGTTCCATGGCTTCGAGCGCGCGGTGCTTGTCCGATTGGGAAAACCGCATGTCGCGGGTGCGGCCGTAAGCGCCGCGCAATGATGACAGCACGGTGTCAGCGGCGATTTCCCCCTGCACGAAGCGGGTGACCTCCTCCGGCATGACCACGCCGATGCGATGGCGCAGCTCTTCCAGCGACCAAAGTTCCTCGCCGAAGAGCCGGCACTGCGTCCCGCGATTCGCCTCGGGCCGGACCTCGCCCGTTAGAAGCTTGAGAAAGGTGCTCTTGGCCGCGCCGTTGGGCCCGAGCACCGCGGTGCTTTCCCCGGCGCGCAGTTCTAGCGAGAAGTCCTTGAGCGCCTCGGTGGCTCCGCGCCAGACGGTGGCGTTGTGGATTTCGAAGAATGTCATCCGGGCGTATTCTTGAAGCGGGAGTGGGACTTGCAAGACAAGAGCGCGGCGGCCCCGCTGGCGCAGAGGGATGGGATTTCTTTGATTCCGCGCTCGCCACTCCGCGCCCGGCGGATTTTCATCCCGCGGTGATTGCGACGCAGCCTTTCAATGTCCTTCCGCGGCCGGCGCTGGCGGGGGAGTTCGTGCCGGCGGATTATTTCCGGGAACTTTCCCGGGCGGAGATCTGCCGGGGCGACCGGCCGCTGGAAATCGATCTGGGCTGCGGCGACGGCTCGTTTCTGATGGAGATGGCCCGCGAGTTCCCGGAGCGGGATTTCCTGGGGGTCGAGCGCCTGTTGGGGCGGGTGCGGAAGGTTTGCAAAAAGCTAACGCGGCGGGGCTTGGAAAACACGCGGGTGCTGCGGCTGGACAGCCGCTACGTGGTCGAGTGGCTGCTGCCCGAGGCGCAGGTCTCGCGGCTGCACCTGCTCTGCCCCGATCCGTGGCCGAAGCTGCGCCACAACCGGCGGCGGTTGGTGCAGGCTGAGTTCTTGAAAGCGGTGCGGCGGGCGCTGGTGCCGGGCGGGGAGTTTCTCTTCATGACCGACCACGAGGAGTATTTCCAGTGGGCGGTGGAGAAAGTCGATGGGTTCGGGAAATTCGAACTGCTGGAGTGGACGGAGGAATCGTTCTTCTATCCGAAGACGGACTTCCAACTGCAATGGGAGGGCGAGGGGAAATCAATGTTCCGCCTGCGCTGCCGCAAGCCGGTGGGCGGGGATTAAGAAAATACCGGCGGCGAGACGCCCCCGCCACGGTCTGGAGCCAGAGGCTCCAGCCACGAGCCTTCAACGAGGCTTGAGAATCATCACGGATTGATCCGCGAAACCCTCCAGCCGGAGGTTTCCCGACTCGTCCACCCGCACGGTGACGCCTCCGGCTTCGCCTTGGTGGATGACTTGGATGCCGCGGGACCGCCAGAATTTCACGGTTTGCGGATTCAGCTGCTCGGCGACGGGGAAGGCCGAATGCGAGGCGACGATCGCCTGCGGGTTCACCGCGTCGAGGAACGCGTCGCCGAGGGAAGCGTCGCCGCGGGGGCGGCCCGCGATGATGACATCGGCCGAGACGTCCTTGCGGGCATCGAGCAATTCCGACTCGGTTAGCATTCCTGCATCGCTGGTGAAGAGCAGTTTCCAGCCGCGCCAGTGGAGGCGGAAAACCGCGACCCGGTCGTCGGCGGGGGCGTTCTGTGAGAATGGATCGGGAGCGTGGAGGACTTCCAACCGCGCACCGTCCGGCATGGCCAGATCCCGGAGATCCGCAGCGTGGATCGCCCGGATTCCCGCGAGCGGCGCGTCCGTGGACCACGCGCGGAACGCCGGACTGCGCGATTGCGCCACCGGCAAGAGCACCTGCCGGATCGGCAAAGTCCCCCAAACTTCCGCGCCGCCGCCGAGGTGGCCGCCATCCGGGTGGCTCAAAACCACCGCGTCCGGCATCACGCCGAGCCGCCGCAACGAAGGCCCGACCCGGCGTTTGAAACTGTAGCGATCCGCACAATCCATCAGCACCGCGCCGCTCTTGCCGCCGGAAAAACACGCCGCGCCCGCCCCGTGCTCCAGATCGTAAACGAGCAGGAACGGCCGGCTTTCCTGCGCCAGCTGGAAGTGCCCGCCCGGGATCGATGAAAACCCCTCCGCCGTCAGGACGCAGGCTTTCGCCACCTGGCCGTTCGCCCGGTTCACCCACCTCGCGACCGGCGGGACCACCGGATAGAGCGCCGCCGCGAGCAGCGCGGCGCTGAGCAAGACGAAAACCAGCGGCACCAGAATCACCCCGGCGAAAACCGAAACCGGAGTCACCAGCCCGAAGTGAAACGCGGTGAGCGGCGTGGAGCCGATCCCCGCCACCAGCGAGACACCGAGCGACTGCGCGACGTTTCTGCGGAACCCGAGCCAAGCCTTCTGCCGCCGCGTCATCATCGCCAGCGGCAGATAGAGCTCCGGCTTCGCGATCCATGAAAACAGCCGCGTTCCCCACCCCGCGCCGACCGCGATGACCGCCACCACGCCGTAGGAAAGCTGCACGCCCGGCTGGAATAACAGACGCCCGTCCCACAGCATTGCCGCTAACAAAACCGCGCCCAGCGCGTTGAGCAAATCCGGCCGCCTGCGGGAAACGAAGGCCCCCAGAAACACCGCCGCCATCCACGCCGAGCGCATCGCCGGCGGGCTGTTGCCGGTGAGCCACGAGTAGCCAAAAATCAGCGGCAACAAGGCCAGCACCGCCCAGCGCCGGGGCACTCCCGCCAGCCGCAGCAACAGCCAGCCGATGCTGCCGACCATGGCCACGTGCAGCCCGCTCACCGAGAA
>JBFZFJ010000179.1:0-3123 GCA_041306405.1 Verrucomicrobiales bacterium
TATCGAAGGATTCAACAACCTCATTGCAAGGATGGTCCACAAGGCCTGCGGATACCGCGATTTGGACTATCTCGAACTCAAACTCCGCCATCGTTCCGTCATGCGTTGACGACGAAGAACCCAAGTTTCCGCCCATGACCCGTGTGACCGGTGAGCGGGTGATGGTAGGGATCGATGCTCCGGAGATAGGTCGCCACTTCGGCCCAGGGGCCCTTACCTGCTTTTGTCTCTTCCGGAATCTCGCCCGCCAGAATCCAGATCACCGGATAGGCGCCGTAACGCGCAACCAGATAGCGCCAGTGCCGTTTGATATTAACAGCCCCGAATTTATCCATGCTGTTGCAGTCGCCGCGTCCCCAGGCTCCGACAATGGCTGGCACAATCCCGCTGTCCACCAGATGCTTGAAGCGCCGGTCCGCATAGTCAAAGTACTTCGGATTGACCACGCTCATGTCCTGCGCCAGATACGGCTGTCCGCCCTCATTCTCCAGGCTCGGCGCGAAGAAGTCCTCGTCAGGATACGGTCCGCAGACGATCTGCACCACGGAAAAACCCTTGGCCTTGCGGTCGGCGGTGAGTTCCTGAAAACCCTCCCAGGTCATGCGCTTGCACAGGTTTTTCCACCAGGTGTCGGCCAGCCAGAAGAACGGCGTGCCGTCGGCATGCTCGAAGAAGGTCTTGCCCGGGCTCACCTGCACAAAACCATGCTTCAGCAGCGGGTTGTCGCCCTTGTAGGCCGCGACCGAGAGCGTCTGATCCTTCCCGTTCAGTCCGGGGTTGGCCTTGTCGGTGCATTCGACGTGATAGGTGTATTTCCCCTGAGCAGGAGGAGCAAAGCGAACCGTCCATTTCTTTTCAGCGGCCCAGAAGGCCGGAACCTTCCATTGCTTATCGCCCTGCTGGAAGACGACATCGACCTCCACCTCCGTGAAGGCATTCGAGTACGCCTTCGCGCTCTCGTAAGAGGTTTCAAACACAGTCCACTGTTCAACTGTCGCGCCCTGTGCAGATGCCCGCGCCAGTATGCCCAGTCCCAGAATCAATAGTGCTGCCTTGCTTGTTCTCATTTCATCTCCTTTACCGTGATATTATCAATCGCCCCGTGGAAGCGGCCGCTCTTCCCGGCTCCGGCCGGTCCGATGCGGAGCCGGAGATCGCCCGAGCCGTCGCCTTTGAATTCGAAGCTCGCCGGGGTGAACGTCATCTTGCCGGTCCATGCGCCGGGCGCCTTGGTAGTGCCGGCCAGCACGCTGTTGTCGGCGCGCAGCACTTCGATGAGCAGAGCGTCGCCGGCTTTCGTCGCTTGATCCGGATTCATCGCCGAGTAAACGGCGGCACTGGTCTCAAAGCTCACGCGGTAGGAAGTCCCGGCAACATTCGCGGCAATCGCGTTGGAAGTGATGACGTTGTCTTCAAAGATCATGATGGCCCAGTTGGACGGCGTAACTTCGCCGCCCTTGAAGGAGCGGTCCACGGCATGCATGACGCCGCCGCCCGCTCCGGCCCAGTCGGGGACCTTTCCATCGCATGCGACGTTCAGTCCGGTTGTGATCTGGGCAGCGTTCTTGTTACCCTTATAGCCGCCGAAACTCTCAACGAAGATTTCACCGTCAGCGCCGTGCACGTTAATCGTCAATTCCATCAGCGACTCTTTCCCATCCGGCTTTTTGATGGATAGAAGGAATGCGTTTCGCCCTGTGTTCGTATCGCCCGGCGTGCCCGCACAAGTGCCGTCGGGTTTGATGGTCAGCCATTCCGCGCCGGACTTCCGGGTGAATACCGCGCCTACCGGCTGGAGTTTCCCGGAGCACCGCTCGCCGACTTTGATCGCGGGGAGCGTGACGATTTCACCGCGTTCCTGTGCCTGCATCACAAGCACCCAATCCTGCGGAGAGGGCACGTTTGGCGACTGCCACGTGCCGGACAGGGTGTGAACACCGAGGTCATAGCGTCGTCCGGAAACCGGATCGAAATAGAATGCGGAATAGGTTCCCGGTTCGACGTTGTTGACGGCAATGCCATTCCACTTATAGACGCCACGGTTCGGCTGATAGATGACCCGGATTTTGCCTGGAATGCCGGCGGCGAAGAGGTCTTTTCCGACCCACTCGGGATGCTCCTCGAACTGCTGCCAGGGGAGTGTTTCAAGGAGCGCTTTTGCATGTCCAAGCTGCGCCGAACCGGGAAATTTCATGCCTTCGTTCCACGTCGTCAGGTCATAAGGCTGGCCGCCCCAGCCACCCCAGTTGCCATGCGCTTCCGGTGTCGCCATGTGCCAGATTCCCGCTGCGCCGTAGGTATGACCGGCTGCACCAGCCAGCATCAGGGCCCAGAACTGATAGCGCTGCAGGTAGGCGGGATTCTCCTGCATGTGAAGCTCGTAACAGGATTCTCCACTCACGAAGGGTTTGAGGGGATCATATTTCAACGACTGCCTGGTCTTACCGAGAATCTCATTCACCGTGTTCCATGAGTTGTGCCCAGTCGCGTCCATGTCGAAGTCGAACATGGCGGAGCCTTCCAGAGCCCCGCGCAGGTGGGAACTGTGGTTGCACAGCAGGCGGTTGTAGGGGTCCGTCGCCTCAACATACTGCGCCAGTTCGTGCCAAGGCCCTTGCCCTTTGTCGGTCTCACCACCCAGAATCCAGATCACGGGATAGGCCCCATAGCGTGCGATCAGGTTACGGAAATGGCGCTTGTAACCGGGAAGCCCGACGGCGTTCAAATTCACGGCACGGCCCCATCCGCCGACGATGGCGGGCACAATCCCGGCATCCACCAGATGCTTGAAGCGGCGGTCAGCGTGATCGAAATACGCGGGATTCATTTCGCTGAAATCATTTTTCAGGTATGGCATTCCGCCTTCGTTTTCCCAGCTTGGTTGCAGCAGTCCCGGTTCGTCCGGATAGGTTCCGCACACGATCTGCACGACCGAGAATCCTTTCTTTTTGCGATCGGCTGTTAGTTCTTGGAAACCTTCCCAGGTCAACCGTTTGCACAAGCCCTTCCACCAGGTGTCGCCGAGCCAGAAGAACGGCGTACCATCGGCGTGCTCGAAGTGGCGCTGGTCTTTGGTCACGCGCAGCGGGCCATGTTTGAGCAGCGGATTGTCGCCCGTGTAGG
>JBFZFJ010000180.1:0-22093 GCA_041306405.1 Verrucomicrobiales bacterium
CGCGCGGTCGGCGGTGAGGATCGCCGCTTTCTGGAGCGAGATGATTTCCGAAACTCCCTTGCGCGAGAGGTCGAGCATCGCGGTCATTTCCTCCGAGGAAAACACCGCCTCCTCGCCGCTGCCCTGGATTTCCACGAAGTCGAGCGTCTCAGTCATCACCACGTTGAAATCGACCGAAGCCGCCTTGTCTTCCGGGTAGTTCAAGTCGAGCACCGGCACGCCTTGATAGACGCCGGCGGAGACTGCGGCGACGAGCTTCTTGATCGGGAAATCCCTGAGCTTGCCCTGGGACATCAGCTTGTTGAGCGCGATCGCCATGGCCACGCAGCCGCCGGTGATCGAGGCGGTGCGGGTGCCGCCGTCGGCTTGCAGGACGTCGCAATCGATCCAGATCGTGCGTTGGCCGACTTTTTTCAAATCCACGCAGGCCCGCAGCGCGCGGCCGATGAGTCGCTGGATTTCCGACGAGCGGCCGTCGATTTTCCCGCGGGAGATGTCGCGCGATTTCCGCTCCAGCGTCGAGTAGGGGAGCATCGAATACTCGGCAGTGAGCCAGCCGCCGTCCACCCGCTGCGCGCGCATCCAGCGCGGCACATCCTCCTCGATACTCGCGGAACAAATCACGCGGGTGTCGCCGAAGGACACGAGCACCGAGCCGCTGGCGTAGGGCGCCACGTTCGGGATGAAGGAAATCGGGCGGAGTTGGTCATTCTGGCGGCCGTCGGGACGAGTCATGCGCGGAGTGAAATCCACCCGCACGCCTGCCGCAAGCGTGAAGCTCAAGCGGAGCTTATTGCGCGCGGAGATCCTGGATTCTCCGGTCGGTCTCGGCGGCCTCCATGGGGAGGTTGGCTTTCTCGTAGGAAGTCTTCAGGCCGAGGAGCGCGTTCATGTCGTTAGGGAAGGCGGTGAGCGCCCGTTGATAGGCTTCGATGGCTTCCTTAGGTTGTTTGACGGCGAGGTAATATTCGCCGAGGCGGATGGCCATGGGGGTGAGGATCATGGGCGGAAACATCATGGACGCGGGTTGTTGGCGGTCGGCGGCGGAGGCGAACCAGTTATAGGCGGTGCCGACTCCGGTTTTGGGGCCCGCCAGGGCGAGGCGGCCGCGCAAATCGCTGGCGAGGACTTCGAGCGCGCGGAAGGCGCGGGTCCATGCGGAGCGCTCGCCGATGGCGGTCGCCTCGGTCTGGGTCTTGCTCATCTCCTCGCCGTGCAGGGTGAGCGCGGCGACGACCTGCTGGGCTTCGCCGAATTTCCCGTCGTCTAGCAGGCGGCGGGCTTCGAGGGCGAAGCGGAGGCCGTCGATCCACCAGTAGGCGAGGGATTTTTCATGGGTGGTCTTGAGGTCCTGCGGCTTGGGCAGGGAGTAGAGCGCCTCGGCGGCGTTTCCGCGCAGGCCGAGGTGGAGGAGGATGCGGGCGGGCAATGTCTTGGCCTCCCATAACAGGAAGCGGGCCCCGGGCGAGGCGTTGCGTTTTTCGGGCAAGGGCGTGGCGGCGATCTGGCGGGCGGCGGCGTAGGCGGTGTCGAAGCCGCCCTTCGACGCGAGCGCGACGATGCGGTAGCACTCGGCTTTCACCCACTCGGGGCAGTCGGCGACGCCGGCCTTGTTTTCCTTCATCCAGCCCTCGAAGCAGGAAGAGGCGCGACCGAATGCCGAGGCGGCTTTGCCGTGCTGGCCGGAGCGCCACTCGTAGTGACCTAGCAGATGGAAATGCGGGCCGTAGTTGGGGGACATCTGGCAGAGCTTGCGGGCGAGATCGACTGACGGGGCGAGGTCGGGGCCGTCCGCGCGGATGGTGAGCAGGGCGTTGAGCGGCAGCGGGCTGTGGGGGTGTTTCGCGATCAGCGCGAGCAGGCTTTTTTCGGCGGCCTCCTGGTCGGGCGTCGCGGCACCGGACGCGTCATAGCCGCCGCGGCTGAAAAGGGCGGCGAAGATGCCGGCCTGGAGTTCGTGAGGGAATTTCTCGGCGACCTTGCGGAAAGCGGCTGCCGCGCCGGCCGGGCCGTCCTCCAGGTATTTGACCAACCCGAAAGCATAGCCGCGCTCGAGCTCGCTGCCTTTGCCCCGGCTTATCAGGTCGAGCAGGCGCTTGGTCGCGGCGGTGCGCGCGGCGCTGGTTTCCGGCGACGGGCTGAGCAGCGACATGACCATCCCCCACTGGGCGAGGAGGCAGTCCGGGTCCTCGCGCATCGCGGCGGCGAAGTGGCGGCTCGCCTCGAATTCCCATCCGCCGTGGAGGTGGTTGAGGCCTTGGTTGACGTGGGTCTGGGCATTTTCCGTGGCAGCGGTCACGGCGGTTTGGATTCCGCCGGGGAAGCTCGTCATCGCAGGTTCGGCGAGGGCTTTGACGGAATCGGGAATGGCCGCCTCGACGTCCGGGTCCTTCGGGGACGACGGGACTTGCTCCCCATTCGTTGGCGCTGCGACCGCGATCTTGGTTTTCACCGCGGCGTTGGCGGCGGGTTTCGCGATCTTGGTTTCCTCGCATGCCGCGAAGGCGCAAGTAAGGTGCAGCAGCGCGATCAACCGGGTTCTCATGTCCGGAAGATGGCCATGTGCCGCCCGCGCCTCCAAGCAAAATGACGCTGGCGTGCGCCGCCGCGGCCCGCTTAGTCTCCGGCCATGAAGCTTGGAGTTATCGGATGCGGGAAAATGGGCACGGCGTTGATTCAAGGGTCGATTCGTGCGGGAGTGGTCGCGGCGGCGGATGTTACCGGCTCGGATCCCTACGAAAAATCCCGTGAATCATTCGCGGCGGCGACCAACGCCAAGGTCACTGCCAGCGTCGCCGAACTGGCCGCCGGTTGTGAGGTGATTCTGCTTTGCACCAAGCCGCTGGACGTCACCGCCGCTCTGGCAGACGCCGCGGAAATGGCCGCCGGCGCGCCGCGCCTGGTGATTTCGATCGCCGCGGGCGTGACGCTTGCCGCCTTGGAGGCCGCGGTTTCCGAAAATTTCCGGATCATCCGCGCCATGCCTAACACTCCGGCGCTCGTCGGCCATGGCGCCGCCGGATATTGCCTCGGCACCCGTGCGACTCCCGCGGATGCGGCGACCGCGCAGGCGCTGCTCGGCGCGGTCGGGCTGGCGGTCCAAGTGCCGGAGCGGCTGATAGACGCGGTCACCGGACTTTCCGGCAGCGGGCCGGCTTACATCTATTTGGTCATCGAGGCCCTCGCCGACGGCGGCGTGCGGGCCGGAATCCCGCGGGCGGACGCGCTGCGCCTCGCCGCCCAGACGGTGCTGGGATCCGCGGCGATGGTGCTCGAAACCGGCGAGCATCCCGCCGTGCTCAAGGACATGGTGACCTCGCCCGGAGGCACCACGATCGCCGGTCTGGCGGTGCTCGAAAGACAGGGCGTGCGCTCGGCGCTGATCGAGGCGGTCACCGCCGCCACCGGGCGTGCGGCGGAACTTGGCAAGTGAGCCATTTTGCGCTTTCCCAGCCCCACCGGCCTCCTATGCTGCGCGCCATGACACCTCGGCTCATTGCCTGCGCGCTGCTTTCCGCCTTTCTCCTCTCTTCCTGCGGCTCGGACTCCGACATGCCGATCATGGCCGGAAACACCCAGGCCGCCGCGAGCGAGGGCGAGGCTCTCTATCAAAAAGCGAAGGCGGCCGACGACGCCGGCGACACCGGCAAGGCGATCAAGCTCTACGACCAGACCGCGACGCGTTTTCCGTTCGCGCCCTCCGCCCCGCAGGCCCGTTTCCGTCAGGCCCAGCTGCTGGAGCAACAGGGCGAGGTCGTGAAAGCCTTCAAGGCGTATGACCAGTTTCTCGAGCGCTTCCAAGGCAGCGGCTCCTACGCCACCGCTCTCAGCCGCCAGGCCGCGATGGCCCAGTCCGCCGCGGACGGGGACGTGAAATCCAGCATGATGGGGATTAAAACCAAGCTCTCCCTCGAGGAGACCGTGGAGATGCTGCAGAAGGTCCGCGACAACGCGCCGAAGTCAGCCACCGCCGCCAAGGCCCAGTTCACCATCGGCCAGCTTTACGAGACCAAGAAAAAGTCCAGGGAGGCGATCGCCGCCTACCGCCAGCTCGTCCGCGACCAGCCCGCCAGCTCCCAGGCTCCCGAGGCGCTGTTCCGCGTCGGCGTGATCCTGACCGCCGAGGCGGACCGCGGCAACCAGAACCAGGCGAACCTCGATCTCGCCCGCGAGGCCTTCAACGACTATCTGATTCAATACCCCGGCGACTCCCGCAACGCCGAAGCCCGCAGGCAGATCGACAGCCTCGGCGGCCGGGATCTCCAGCGCTCTTACGACATCGCCGAGTTCTATCAAAAAACCGGCAAGACCGAGTCCGCCAAGGTTTACTACCGCGACATCATGAGCCGCGCGAAGTCCGGCCCCTATTACGACAAGGCCCGCGCCCGGCTCAAGGAGCTCGGTGAATAAGCTCCGCACGACTCCCGGAACCATGAAATTTCCCATCCTGCTTGCCCCCGCGCTGCTGCTGGTTTCCTGCGGCGGCTATCACCTTGGCGAGACCAAGCCGAGATCCATGGCGCGGGTGAAAACCATCGCCGTGCCGATGTTTTCAAACTCCACCTTGTTTCCCCGCGCCGAGGCCGTCGCCACCTCCGCGGTGGCCGGGGCCATCGTCCAGGACGGCACCTATCGGATCGCCAGATCCGACAAGGCCGACGCGATCCTTCAAGGCGATATCAGAAGCATCACCTACAAGAATCTCCGCGGAAACCGGTTCGACGTCTTCCGGCCGGAGGATCTTGGAAACACCGTGTCGATCGACTGGAAGCTCTGCGACGCGAAGGACCCGACCAAGGTTCTCGCCTCGGGAAAGTCGGATGGCACCAGCGAGTTTTTCGCGGCGTCCAATCTTCAGACCGCCCGCAACAACGCGCTGCCCGATGCCTTCGAACGTGCCGGCGCCGCATTGGTCTCGCGCCTGGCCAACGGCTATTGAGGGCCTTCCCGCGAGGTCTGGCAATCTTTGCTTGATTCCATACCGTTTGGTTGGTATGGCTGTTTGATGAAGCAACGCAAGAAGCAGCCCGCGCAAACCCGGCAAGCCATTCTGGACGCGGCGGACGCGGAGTTTTCCCTTCACGGCTATTGCGCCACCGGCATCGGCGGCATCGTCGTCCGGGCGGAGCTGACCAAGGGAGCGCTGTTCCACCATTTCCCGGACAAGCGGGCTCTGGCCGTCGCGTGGGTCGGCGAGCGGCTGGGCGCGGGGATCGAGCAGGATTGGATCGCGCCGTTGGAAGGAGCCGCCACGCTCGACGCGCTGCGGGACGTTTGCCGGCTGCGCTGCAAGGAGCTCCGGGCGGACGACGCGACCTCCGCCCTTGTCGCGGTCGCCGCCGAGACCGCCGCGCGGGACGAGCCGCTGGCCGCCGTGCTGGAAGGGGTTTTCAGCGCGTGGCGCGCCGCCCTCACCGGGGTTTTCGAGCGCGGCAAGGCGGCTGGCTGGATCTATCCGGCGATCAATCCCGAGTCCGAAGCGATGATGTTCGTAGCCGCGTTCGCCGGGTTCACGGTATCCATGAAAACCTCGCGGACTCCGCAGGCGCGTCAGCTTTTCCTCACTGCTTTCGAGGGCTATCTGGAAACGTTGCGCGCCCAGCAAGGCTGAGCGGCCGGTTTTTACGGTCTTCCACTTGAAATATCCGCTGTTTCGCGGCGTAGTCGGGTTCTCAGCCCATCCTGCCATGCCCGCACTTTCCAAAATCTCCCGCCCCCTGGTTCTTCCTCTCGTCTGCATCTTCGGCATCATCGCCGGCATGATGACGCTCACCCGCGGCGAGCCGAAATCCGTTGATTTGCCGAAGAAGAAAATCGTCTTCGTCGCCGGCAAGCCAAGCCACGGACCCGGCCAGCACGAGCACCGCGCCGGTTGCATGCTGCTCGCCGACCAGTTGAACAAAAGCGGTCTGCCCATCGAGGCCGTGGTCACCACCAACGGCTGGCCGCAGGACAAGTCGGTCTTCGACGGTGCTTCAGCCGTAGTCATTTACTCCGACGGCGGTCCCGGGCATCCGGCGATGAACCAGCTCGCGGACATGAAAAAAATGGCGGATTCCGGCATCGGCATCGGCTGCATCCACTACGCCGTGGAAATCCCCAAAGGCGAACCCGGCAATGCGTTTCTCGATCTCATCGGTGGCTATTTCGAAACCGACTGGTCGGTCAACCCGCACTGGGACGCCTCGTTCAAACTGCCCAAGCACGCCATCACCCGCGGCGTCCAGGATTTCCAGATGCGCGACGAGTGGTATTACCACATGCGTTTCCGCGAGAACATGGAAGGCGTGACCCCGATCCTGAGCGACCTTCCGCCTGCGGCAACCCTGTCCCGCAAGGACGGCCCCCACGAAGGCAACCCCGCGGTCCGCGCCGCAGTCTTGGAGCGCAAGGAGCCCCAGCACATGATGTGGGCTTACGAGCGCCCCGCGACTCTCGGCGGCGGGCGCGCCTTCGGATTCACCGGCGGCCATTTCCACAAGAACTGGCAGCAGGACGACCACCGCCGCGTCGTGCTCAACGCCATCGCCTGGATCACCAATTTCAAAATTCCCGAAACCGGCGTACCCTCCCCGACTCCCACCGACGAGGAAATGGCGGCGAATCTGGACAAAAAACGTTGAAAAGAGGCCCGCGGCGTCATTCTCCGGAGCAGCAGGACCCGCATGCGTGGAAACAATCCACGCACCAGCCTTTGCCGTCGATGACCACCGCGGCCGGCCGGCCGCAGCCCTCGCAATCCGCCGGCGGGGCGGGAGGATCTGTCGGGATTTCGGCCGCGCTCATGCGCGCAGCATGGCCGGTCTTTGCGGATCGTGCAACCGCTTGGCGGCGCGGGATTTCATATCGTCAAACATGCGATAGGGGTGTAGAGCTAGCCGCAACACCATCGAAGCCATCGTATTTCTAATCATTCTGGCGGTTGTCTGGCTGCTGGTCAAGGTGAGCGAAGCCGGCAAGGAAGCCAAACAAGCGCGGGACGAGGTGAAGGGTTTGCTCGGGCGGATCCGCGAGTAGCAGCGGGAGTTGATAGAGATCAGGCAGGCGCTGGTTCCCCCCGCGGCGGAGGCGAAAACGGATGCGGACGGGCTTCGCGCGGAATTTGAAGAACACAGGCAGCAGGTTCTGACAGAGTCGGAGGTGGAACAGGCGGACCGGGCCGCCGGTGTTCACGAGTTTTTGGAAAGTCTGAACGCGCGGAGAAACGAGGCGATCCCTCCGCCGCTGCCGATGGACTCGGTGGAAGCCGCGCTCCCGGAGTGGGAGGCTCCGGAAACGCCCGCGCCGCCGGTGATGGTGGAGCCGAAGGAACCGTTTTCGCTGGAGCGGTTCATGGGGGTGAAGCTGTTCGCCTGGCTGGGCGGGGTGCCGGTTTTGGATCTGACCGCCCGTTCTTCCGCGCCGTTGTTTACCCGCCGGTTTGTGGCGGCCATCGAAGGAAAGGACGATCTCGGAAACGCCTGGCGCGAGGATGTTGGCTCGGCGGATTGGACCAAATCCGGCGGCGGCGATGTTCCGCTGACTTTGGCTCTCAACGGCGAACGCCTGCCCGCGAAGTTCATTCTGGAAACCCACGATGGCGACAACCCGCCGATCACCTTGGACGACGTTGTCCTGCGATTCGCCGCGCCCTCCATCATCGCCAAGCTCTCGGACGCGGCCCCGCTTTTCCTTTGCTACGGAAATCCCAAAGCCGCGCCGCCGCAATACGACCTGCGGGTGGTTCGCAATGAAATGCTCGCCGCCGAGCCGCAGGCGACGACTCTCGGTGACGAGGAAATCCTTCGCCCCGACGCCCGCGATCGCCGCGCACCGGACGCCGGATCGCCCTTGCTGTGGGTGGCGCTGGCAGGAGTCGTCGCCGTTTTGCTGGTGATCGTGGCGAAATTGCTGCCCTCCCAAGATTCGGACGGGGGGACTTGAGTGCTTCCCGGAAATTTTTAAAAACTTCCCGAACACTCAGCAATTATCTTGCAAATCCGAGCCCCGGACGCTTTCTTCCGCGCTCAACCATCAACCTAGGACGGTCTGGCACCCGCTGGATCCATCCCCTACGACCATGAGCACTAAAGAAATCGACCTCAAAGCATATCAACTCCACGAAGGAGACACCGGCAGCGCCCCTTATCAAGTGGCGCTCCTCACCGCTCGGATTTTCCATCTGACGGACCACCTGAACATCCACAAGAAGGACTTCTCGTCCCGCCGTGGCCTTCTGACCCTCGTTTCCCAGCGCCGCAAATTGCTGGATTACATCAAGAAGGGTTCCGAAGAGAAGTATCAGCAGATCATTGCCAGCCTCGGACTCCGCCGCTAAACCACTCTCCGCAAGACAGCCGCTGGATCAACCCAGTGGCTGTTTCGCGAAACGGCCCGGGCACAAAAATTCCGCCTGGGTCGCCGGACAATCCCCTCCGCCGCCCGCCAATATGCGAGCCGCGGATTTTTGTCCGAAATCGATGAATGCCTGTTCTGCATCCTGCCGGACGGGCCGTACGCACTGAAAAAAGAAAACAAATACTGACTATGAATATCCATACACTCACGGCCGACGTCGGAACCAATCCGATGACGTTCGAAACCGGCAAAATCGCCAAACTCGCCGATGGCGCCGTCACCGTCCGCTGCGGCGACACCATCATCCTCGTCACCGCCGTTTCCTCCACGAAAGTGAAGCCCGGCCAGACCTGGTTCCCACTTTCCGTGGAATATAAGGAAAAAGCCACCGCTGCCGGCGTCTTCCCGGGCGGCTACTTCAAGCGCGAAGGCCGCCCGACCGAAAAGGAAATCCTCACCTGCCGCATGACGGACCGCCCACTGCGTCCGCTGTTCCCGAAAGGTTACCTCTACGAAACCCAGATCGTCGCCATCCTGCTCAGCGCCGATGGCGTGAATGACTCCGACATCCTCGCGATGAACGGTGCCTCCGCCGCCCTCTGCCTTTCCGACATCCCCTTCGCCGGCCCGATCGGTGCGGTGCGCGTCGGTCGCGTGGACGGACAATTCGTCATCAACCCGACCCACGACGAGCGCGCTGAAAGCGATCTCGACCTCATTTACGTCGGCGACAAGACCAACGTCATCATGATCGAAGGCCAAGCCGACGAACTCCCGGAAGACGAATTCATCAAGGCCCTTCACTTCGCCCAGGCCGCCGTCGTCAAACTCGTCGCCGCTCAGGAAGAACTCGCGAAACTCGCCGGTAAGGAAAAGCGTTCCTACGAACTCACCCTCGCCAAGGAAAACCTCCTCGAGATCGCCTACGAAATCGCCGGCGACCGCATCGAAGCCGCCATCTACGCGCCATCGAAAACCGAGCGCGCCAAGAAAGTCGGCGCCCTTCGCGACGAAGTCGAAGCCGCCATCAAGACACGCGCACCAGAAGCGACCGACTTCGACGTCGAGCAAGCTTTCGAATACCTCCAAAAGAAGGCGTTCCGCATTTCCATCATGGAAAAAGGCGTCCGCGCCGACGGCCGCAGCATCGGTGACCTTCGCACTCTCTACGGAGAAGTCGGCACCTTGCCACGCGTTCACGGTTCCGCCATTTTCTCCCGTGGAGAAACCCAGGCGCTCGCCATCACCACGTTGGCACCTGCCGACGAGAAGCAACACTTCGACAACTACGCCGGTGGCGAAGACGAAAAGCGCTTCATCCTCCACTACAACTTCCCTCCATTCTCCGTCGGCGAATGCGGTCGTATGGGTGGCATCAACCGCCGCGAAATCGGCCACGGTTCGCTCGCCGAGCGCTCCATCGAGCCTGTCATCCCTGACGAAACCGTCTTCCCCTACGCCATCCGCGTTTCCTCGGAAGTCATGGAATCCAACGGTTCCACCTCGATGGCCTCCGTTTGCGCAGGCGTCATGGCCCTGCTCGACGCCGGTGTCCCGCTCATCCGCCCGGTCGGCGGCATCTCCGTCGGACTCGTCACCGAGAACAACGAAGACGGCTCCATGAAGTCCCACAAGATGCTGCTCGACATCATCGGTTCGGAAGACTTCTACGGCGACATGGACTTCAAGCTCTGCGGCACCAGCGAAGGTGTCACCGGCTATCAGCTCGACCTCAAGCTCGCCGGCCTCCCGCTCGCGATGCTTGAGGAAGCCATCCACATCGCCAAGGCCGGCCGCACCGCCATCCTTGCGAAAATGGCCGAGTCGATCGTCGAGCCCAAGCCGCTCAGCCCTCACGCCCCGCGCATCGTTTCCGTCAAGATCCCAGCCGACCGCATTGGCGAGCTCATTGGACCAGGCGGCAAGAACATCAAGGGCATCCAGGCCGAGTCCGGCGCCGAGATCAACATCGAGGACGACGGCACCGTGCACATCTACGCTTCCAAACAAGAGGGTCTCGACCGCGCCAAGGCGATGATCGACCGCATGTTCCAGGAAATCGAAGTGGGCAAGGTTTACACCGGCAAGGTTGTTTCCATCACCCAGTTCGGCGCCTTCATGGAAGTGCTCCCCGGCAAGGACGGACTCGTCCACGTCTCCGAGCTGGCCGAAGGCCGCACCGAAAACGTTGAGGACATCGTCAAAAAAGGCGACGTCATCACCGCCAAGTGCCTCGGAGTCGACGAAAAAGGCCGCGTGAAAATGTCCCGCCGCGCCTGGCTCCGCGACCAAAAAGCCGCTGAGCACGACGCCCAGCAGCCCGTCGCCGCCGAGTAATCCTCTGTCGCTATTCCAGCGAATCATCATCAAACCGGCGTCCTCACAAGGGCCGCCGGTTTTTTGTGCCCTTGCGAACCAACCGTTCCTAGTGCACCGTCCTTGAAATAACTGTGCATTTGGAACAGTCTGTGCTATGATTCAATCATGGCACGGATCGCTCAACCTCTTTTGCTGCAACCAGATCAAGTCCTTCATCTTGAATCATTGCTGCGCCGCAGCACTCTTGAACACCGTATCGCAAGAAGATGCCGAGCCCTGCTGCTTGCGGCAGAAGGCATGAGCAACGTTGAAATAGGCATGAAACTCGACATGCATCGCAACGCAATCAGCAATATCCGCACCCGCTTTCGGCAGAGCGGACTGTCTTGTGTTGAAGATGCGCCTCGCGCAGGCAAACCGCCAGTTCATTCCCCACAAACGAAGCAGAAGATTGTGACCACGGTATGCGGCAAGCCGCCCAAAGGAATGAGCCGGTGGAGCAGCCAGAGACTTGCGAAGAAACTGAAACTTTCAAAAAGCTATGTGCACGGCGTGCTGAAAGAACATGATCTCCATCCATGCAACTCGGGAGCATGACTTCGCCGCAAGCAATCCTTGCCGTGGCGGGCCGGGCCGTTTACCCAACACGCATGCAAGATGAAGTTCGCGCGCTGTTGATTCTCCAAGACCGTGACCGCCGCCTTTTGGCCTTGGCCAAGGATCTGGCAAAACTCCCCCAGGACGAGGCCCGGGCGAAGGCGAAGCTGGCCGGCGACGAGGCAGCCCTGGCGAAAGCCCACCACGCGCTGCTCGACTGCGAGCTGCGGGTGAAAAAAATCGAGCTTGATGCCGAGACCCGGCGGACGACGATCAAGCGGCTGAAATTGCAGCAATTCGAAACCCGCAAGAACGAGGAGTTCGTGGCGCTCGGCCATGAAATCACGCGCTACGAAAAGGATCTGGACGATTTCGAAACCCAGGAACTCGAAGCGATGGACGAGGTGGACCGGTTCCGCGCCGCCCAAAAAGCGGCCGAGGCCGCGCTCGCCCACACCCGCAAGCTGGTGGACGAGGACCTCGCCTCGATCGCCACGCGCCACGCGCGGATGGAGGCGGACCGCCTCGAAATCCTCGCCGAGCGCGAGAAGCTGCTGGCCAACGTGCCCGAGAGCGTCATCCCGCTTTATAACAGGCTCATGAAAACCAAGGACGGCCTCGCGATCGCACCACTGCGCGACGGCAAGTGCGAGGGTTGCCACATGAAGCTCATCGCCTCCACGGTGATGAAGGTGCAGACTGGCAAGGAAATCGCCCAGTGCGAGGATTGCGGGCGGATTCTCTACGTCGAGGAGTGAGCCTCAAGGAGCGTGGGCGTCTCGCCCACCGCCTGAATCGCGCATCAAGAATGTGGGCGAGACGCCCACACTCCTTGAGTTTCGCTCAGTAGCTGACGAACTCCTTGCGGCGTTCTTCGAGGACGACCAGCCAGTTCATCATCGTGATCGGCGGCAGTTGCGCGGGGTGGGTGATCGGGCTCAGGTTGACGGTGATTTGGCTGGGATCGATCGCTGTGCCGCTGAGGTCTTTCGAATCTAGCGGACGAACCACCGGCACCGTGCGATCTTCATTCGAGGCTTTGACCTTGTCCACTTTGGCGAGCGATCCGACCTGTCCGCGGAGATCGACGGCGAAGGGATTCACATCGACTCCATAGCGCTTCTCCGGAGAGAACAGCGAGCACGGCGGGAAGTAACTGCCGGTGGGATTGGCGGCGGTGACGGGCGGCGTGTAGCCGGAGGGGGCGGTAATGGCGGCGGTGTTGAAATCGTCGCCGATATAGAGCCGCAGGTTGGTGACGAGCGAGAAGCCTTTGGTGAACGGCGTGAGATTGCCGCACTCCCGCAGGATCACGCCGTAGTCGTTACTGGTGCAGGGGATGTAGGGTTTGTATTTCGCGGCGTTGTTGAGCCCGGTCGAAGAATAATCCACGTTGACGACCAGCGAGTTGTTGATCGCCGGGCCAGCGGCGCCCATCGCCGTGAGCAGGGCGGGGATCCGCTCCGGATAGACGGCGACGCACTTTTGTCCGCTGGCGAGCGTTTTGATTTCCGAAGGCCCCCGCGTCCGCCAGTAGCCGGCCTTGGAAGCTCCGACTTTGGGGTCGCCAAAGGTGTTGTTATTGAAGGCGATCGTCCCGGAAAGGCTCTGGCGGAAGGTATAACCGCCGCTCACTCCGTATGCCACGTCCACCGGCCGACCCGAATCAAGAGCGGAAAGGTCCACGGTTCCGTTTTCATCACACACCTTGACATAGCCCGCCGGCAGCGTCGTCTGGGTGGCCGTGGTGAGCGGCATGTTCATGGAAGCGCGGGTGCCGTCGGTCTGATAGTAGGTGAAACGCAGCATCGTCGGCGTCGGGTCGGTGGAGCTTGCCACCCCTGTGATGTCCAGCCGCATCGCGCATTGCAGCGCGCCGATGGAGTAGTTGTTCCAGCTGGTGGTGGACAACACGTTGGATTCGGTAACGTTGTTGGAATACCTCAGCGAGCCATCTTCTTCACCAATCCCATCTCCATTGGTAACAGTATCATCAAACCGATCAAAAAAAAGCTTGCCCCGGTTGATCGGGATGAAGGCGGAGCGGCCGCTCTCGGAGGCGAGGGACACCGGGAAAAAGGCGCCCGACGTGACTTGATACGACTCCCGCACCCCGGGCGTGAACGGGCTGTTCGTGAAGCTCTGCCCGCCGACGGTGCTATCGCTGGACAAGGTCATTGCCCGCCGGCTTGCGAGCGCGTTGATCGCGGTGGTGCCGAGCACCTCGGC
Source organism: Verrucomicrobiales bacterium (assembly GCA_041306405.1). Taxonomy (GTDB): domain Bacteria; phylum Verrucomicrobiota; class Verrucomicrobiia; order Verrucomicrobiales; family Akkermansiaceae; genus Luteolibacter. Next base: position 13,483 of record JBFZFJ010000180.1, read on the forward strand.
CTTTCCGGCGAAGACGCCGCCGTCGATGGTGACGTTCTGCCAGGCGCTGCCCGAGGCGTATTGGCCGAGGGACATGAAGGAGGACGCGGAAATCGAGAGCTGAGAGGGAATTTCGTAAATCGAGAGCACGAAGTTGCGTTTGTTGCGCGCGAGATAGGTTTTGTCACTGTCGTTGCCGGCCACATCCACCGAGAACGCCCACCAGTTCCGCTTGGCCACGAAATCGTCGCCCGGCTTCGCGTAGCCGAAGTTGATCTGCGGGTATTTGAGAATGTTGAACTTCGGGCGGCTCTGGAACAGAGGGCCAAAGCCGCTGGTGGCGAGCGCGTCGTATTTATGGTCCGAAATGATCGGATAAATGGCGTCACGGGTGCTGGTGGTGTAGTCGCTCGACGTCAGCGGCGCGGGATAGCCGGTGCCGAGGCTGCGGTTGATTCCCGCCGAGACATAGCCCGTTTCAGAGGGAATCGCGGCGAATATCTTGCTGGGGGAGCTCAAGGTGGAGTCCCCCGTGTTGGCGATCTTGAGATTCGCGACACCCAAGGAGCCCTGGAGATCGCTGGAAATGGACGTGCCCGCATTCGCCAGAACCATGGATTCCGTGAAAATACTCTGCCAGCTCAACGGCTCCCTCGTCCCCGCGACGTCCGAGCCGGACTGCATCGCGCGGATCGCGCGGTTCGGAGTGATCGCGACGATCGCGCGGAGAATCGCCTCGTTCTTCTCACTGTAATCGACCCGCAGCTGGACCTGGGAAGTGACCGCGTGGGCGGCCATGGCACTGCGGTAGGCGTAGATCGTCAGCAGCGTGAGGATGGCCCCGGTGGAGAGGACCATGAGGAAGGAGACATAGCCGGCTTGCCGCCTGCTGGAAGGAGAGGTTTTCATTGCTGCATGGTTCCGGAGTAGGTGATCTCTTCGTTGTTCGGTCCGGTGAGGGTCATCCGGAGTATCCCTTCAACCATCCCGAACGAGACGTTCTTCGGTGATTTGGTCACCGCCCACTGCGGGGGGCCCAGGACCCCTATGTCGGGGACCACGTAGTAATAAAGCGCGTTGCCGGCGCCCCGGTTTTCGAACGACATGATGGTGGCCCGCATCTTGCCGTCCGGCTGGCGGAAGTTCAAAACCACCACCGGCGAGGCGGTCAGGCGGGCGTTGGTGCCCGAGAGCGCGTCCGCCACCGTGTCATGCAGACGGAAGCGGTCGGCCTTTCCCACCAGGCGGCTCACGTAAGTGCTGATGATCGGCGCCTCGTCGGTCAGGAAGTTCTGGGACTTGTAGAGTTTCAGGAACGCGAGCTGCTGGTTGAACAAGGCGAGCAGCATGGTGCCCGTCGCCAGACCCAGCATCATGGCGATCGACAACTCGATCAGGGTGAAGCCCCGGCGCAGGCGTGGAAAGCGGGATTTCATTGGGAGCGCAGGACGGTTCGGGATTTCGCGTAGGTCATGGTGCCGACCTTGTAGGTCAGCACGCTTTGGGCTTTCCAGACCTTCATGGCGGCCGGGTTGGTCGCCACGGTGCCCGTGCCGCCATCGATCGGGTAGTTCCCGGTGTCGGGGATGCGGGTGCGCACGACGTTTCCTGCGAGCACGGTGCCGCCGGGAAGACGGCCGATCGCGACCGCCGTGGTGGAAGTCGCCGGATATTCGGGCCAGGGCGAGTCGTTGGCCAGCAGGTTTTCGAACGGGATCCGCTCGGCGAAGGAGCGCTCGTAGCTCATGTAGGCATCCGACACCGTTTGACGAAGCATCCATTGGCGCGGCGAGAGGATGTTGAGCGAGAGCTTGAGCAGAACGAGTCCGAGCACCGTGAGGATGGAGAGCGAGACCATCGCCTCGATCAAAACAAAGCCGCGGCGCAGCGATCGCGCCTTGCGGAGCGGGCGGAAACCTCTGAAACTCGCGCCATGGGCAGGCGTTTCCGCAGTTGGACATTCGGCACCGGCATTCTCTTGCTGGCCGCCGGACAAGTGCTGGCGCAAGCCTTGCTTGAGCCTCCCTACGGCCTGCGCTGGGGCGATTCTCCGGAAAAATTGATTGCTTGGGCATCCCGACATTCGCTGGATGTCACCATTTCCCTGCCCGGAGATCAACCCGCAATGCGGGTGGTGAAAATCGAGCCGAAAAAGGGCTTTTTGCCCGAAACCCAGGCGGGCGCGGTGGAGGGGCGCTTCCTCACCGGCAAGCTTTACGAGCTGACCGTCCACTACTTCGATCCGGAGGCCTCCGCGGATCTGATGGAAACCCGCTTCGAGGCGTTGCGCAAGCAGGTCGCCTCCGAGCACGGCGCGCTGCTGACCAACCAGCAGCAAAGGAAGGTGGCGGACCAGTTCGTGACTCGGACTCAATCGTTTCATCGGGAGCCGGTGAAGGGCTTGTTCCTCCTGCTGGCTTTCACCGAGGTGGAGGATTTGTTGCGGAAATCCAAGGAGGCGAGGTTTTCGCTGATTTATCGGAATGACAACTTCAGGGAGGAATTGCAAAAGGCGTTGAAAGCGCCGTGACTCACTCGATGGTGGTGACGGAGGTGTTGATGTTGATGGTGCGGTCCAAGTCGAAGGTGACCACGGCGGGAGCACCTGACGGAGTCCGCATCCGTTCGATCCCGAATGGAGTGACCGTGACAAGCTCCATCGTCCAGCGGCCGTCGCTGGTGAAGACGCTGTCGTAATTGATTAGCGAAAGCACCCGGCTGGACGGGACCGAGTCGTTGATCACCAGCGCGGACCCCGGCACGATCGTCCCGGTCATTCCGAGCACCGGGTTGCCTTTGTAAACCTGAGCATAGGTAGTGGAAAACGGGTAGAGATCGTTATAGGCCAGGGTTACCGCGGGCAGGGTGAACTTGATCAGCTGCCCGTTTTCGATGCCGGAGATCGCCCCGTCCGCGACCGGCCACACCTGGATGGTCGCCGAGTCGATCAGGGACTCCGGCGCCTGATAGTCTTCGAGCGAGAATATCGAAAAGCGCTCTTCGCCGCTGATTTTCAAACGATTGGCGCCGGGAATCAAGGTGAGGGCGCAGTTTCGTGGGGCCTGTGGGCCGTTCTCCTTGATCGATGTCTGCTCCAGCAGGATGGCCTGGCTCCGGTTGATTCCAATTCCGGTTCCGTTGACGCCATAGGACTGCACGTGCCGGAGAGACTTGACGCTCTTCGACGCCTCGGGCTCCTCGTCGCCCTCGCGCAGGCCTTCAACGGTGATACTGACGACAAACGGACGATCCGCCCGCGTTCTCACGATCGTGGTGGTGGTGTCTTCCGAGGTGACTGTTACCGTCGCCAGCGGAATGTAGGTCCCGACATAGGCGCTCTCCAGCAGGTAACTGGTCAGCGGCGATTGCTTCACGGTCCATAACTGGAACTGCGCGCCGCCGGGATCGATCCCGAGGGCCGAGTATTGCTGTCCGGCGGGGGCGACCGAGGCGTCCCACTGGACGCCGGTGGGATACTGCACCTGGCGGATGAAGTTGGTGTAAACATCGGCCGCGTTCGCCGTCCAGCAACCTGCCAGGAACAAGGTGGAAATGATGGTTTTCAGAAGTGTCCTCATGATTTTGGAGTGGTTGGCGTCGTTTCAGCAGGAGATTTGAGCGGCAGCACCGAGATCGGGCCGCCAAGATAGGTCGCGACGACCAGGTTGGTGCTTTTGGCGACCCGCTTGGAAATTTCATCGGCCAGGGGGAGATTGCCCTCCGCCTGGGTCCGGCTGACTTCCACTGTGGTGATCCAGCCCTGGTTGAGAGCGTAGAACTCCGCCCAGCTTTGAAGCCTCGAGGTCGGCAGGTATTTGAGCCGGTCCGCGAGATTCGGCGGAATGTGCATGACCGCCCGCTTCGGCACCAGGGTGGCGGCCCCGTTATAGCAAAGGATGTCGGACTGGCTGATCAGATCGAGTGGCTGGTTGACCTTTGAGGGATCGGCGCCCTTGGTCGCGGCCAGCTTGCTCGCCGGTTCCTCCTGCGAGATCTTGCGGTATTGCAGGGCGAGCTCCTCGGACGTCGCCGATTCGGACATCTCCGCGCGGGCGGCGGTGATCGCACTGAACAGGGAGAGAACAATCAGAGGTTTCATGAGGGTGTCGGTTTGAGACTTATTTGATCTCGTCATCCACGCCAGCGGAAGGATCGACCGCGCCGTTCGGTCCGCCGGAGCCTTGGCCCGGATTCGACGAGTCCACGCCGTCGAGGTTGTTGCCGTGGCCGTTGTTCGGGTGCTTGTTGCTGAAGGTGACGAGCAGCACCATGTCCTGATAGTCGAAATAATTCGCGCCGTGGTTGGTCTGCCCCAGCTCCATCAGGATCAGGACGCTCAGCGGACCGACCTTCACCTTGCCGGTGGAGTCCACATAGGGCTTCAGGTAGTTCGCAAGCAATGACGACTGGTAGAGGGGAAGGGTGGTCGGAATCGTGCTGCCGTCGGCCAGGGCGATCACCTGGAGATTCGAGCTTTTCGTGGTGTAGAAAGAACTCCAGGCCCCGTTCTTCACGTAGCGACCGCCGAAGTCGATGGTGTTGTTCGCGAAAACCTTCTTGGTATAGAGCGAGTAGGCGGGTTCCACATCCGACTGGATGCCATAGAAAATCTGTTGGTAAGGCGAGCCGTTCAGGCTCATGCGGGCCTCGGTGAAAACCTGCGTGGAGCCCTGGGTGGGATCACACGCGGTAACTCCACACCCGACCGGCTGGACGGACACAAACACCGGTTTATTGGGAATCAGAGTGCCCGGAGGACTCACCGTCACGAGGTCGCTCAACTTGCTCGGGTAAAGGATTCCCCAAGTGAGGCTGGGCTTGGTGCCGGTTTGCACACGTGTCGGCGACGCCTGTAAGGTGCCGAACGGAACCGCCGGGATGGTTGAGGTCGTCGCCGCGAGGCAACGGTTTGGCGCGAGGATGGTCACAATGATGGCGGCTGCCGAGACGGCAGCCAGTTGGCTGGTTTTCATGGCTGGTTGTAAGGGTGGGATGTCTGGAGAAACCCTTCCGTCTGGGACCTCAAAAGCGGGACAGCATTTGAGAGACGAGCGGCCCGGATCGGGCAAGGGCTGGGGTCAGCGAGAGATTCTCGATGAACCCAGCCGATTCGGGACAGAATCCCGATCCGGGTCGCCTGAGGCGCTACTGGGACGGTAGCGACTCAGAAAGAGTGGTGTGGTTCCGGTTCAAACGACGGGTGAGGTCGCGTGGATCGGGGTTAGGTGTTGAACAGCAGTTGTCAGGCGGGGTGATTTTTTCAGCGCTGCGGCAAGGCAGGCTCGCGGGACCAGTTTTTCCAGGGTCCCCGCGGCACTTCCTGGTCGTCCGCGAAGCGCCACTCGACGGTGGCTCCGCTGCGGAGGTTCAGGAAATCGCGGACGGCGGGGCTCAGATCGATGCCCGCCGCTTGATTGCGGTTGGGGCGGGCCGATTCCTTGCCGAAAACGTATTGCCAGTGGTCGACCTCGAACGGGCCGACATCCTCCCACTGGGCGAAGCAGACTTTCCCTTCGTGGTGAATGGCGACCCAGCGGCCTTTACAAACGGAAATCCCGTCGCCGCGGTAGCTTTCCCAGAACCAGGGAATCACCTCCGACGCCTCGGGCCGGTGCACGCCGCCTTTGGCGACATCATTGTAAGGCAGGGCGATGTAAAATGGATTGAGCGCCGGGATGAATTCCGCGGGCAGGTAGCCTTCGCGGCGGTCCGGTTGGTCATAGCCGCCGAAATTCGCCTGCCAATTCTGGTCCCACGCACTCATCGTGTTGGGAGTCGGATTGTTCTCGGTCGGCAGCTCGCCCACCCAGAACACGGTGGCGGTCACGTTGCGCTTCCACGGGGAAGCGGCACGGAACGAATCCCGCGACTGCTCGATCACCACCCGCGCCGCGGCCGGCACTCCGAATGGATCGCTGAGCGAAGGCAGAACCGCGCGGCGCTCTTCGAGGAAACTTTCATGGACATTCGACAAGCGCTCCGACAAGCGGGCTGCAGCGGTGGACCCGATCAGGTTCGCGCTGGCAATTCCGGTTGTGATCCACAAGTTTTTCATGTCTTCCAAAGGATGGGTTGAAGCTCTCGATGGCTTGCCGAGACCATAAAATTTTAATGAAACTTAACAAGAGAAAACTTTAACGATTTTTGAACGGATCGAAAATTTTGCTGTCATGTCAGTTTTTCCTTATACCTAAAAAGGAATTTAAGCCATGCTCCCCACTCAACCGGGAGCTCTTCCGATCCGTCTCGGAGGCTGTTTTGGCCGAAAACCGGCGCTGTCGCGGCCTTTTCTTAGCCCAAACGACTGGAGAATCCAACTAATTTTTACAAATGTTGAACGGATCCGAAGGTTTTTTTTACGCGATCAGGTTAGTCAGGCACTCCGGCGGACCAAGCACGACGGAATGACCCTCTCGGTGCTAACCTTCGCGTTCAAGCGTCGCCGCTAATTAGGCCTGCCGTTCCCGAAACGGCGGTCCAGCTCCTTCATGCTGAATTCCGTGAGCGTCGGCCGGCCGTCGGCCGCGCAATAAGGCAGCTCACAGGCGAAAAGCTCCGCGAGCAGCGGCACGGTCTCGGCCAGTTTCGGAATCACCGGGGCCGCTGCCTTTTTCGCCAACACCCGCGCCAGACGGTCGATGGCGAATCTCGCGCCCGGAGCCGGATCGTGGAGCAGCTCGTCCATCAAGGCCCCGAGAAACGGCCGCGGGTCGTCCACTGGCAGACAGGCGGGCAAACTGTGGATTTGCAGCGTGTTCCCGCCGAACGCCTCGACCTCGATGCCGGCCTCCTGCAAGGCCATCCGCTCGCGCAGGACGAGATCCAGATCCCGCGGATCGAGCTCCAGCAGGACCGGCACGAGCAAACCCTGCGTCTCCAAAACCCCGTCGCCGTGGTTGAGGAGTTTTTCAAAATAAATCCGTTCCTTCGCCGCTTTGGGGTCGAAAAGCACCAGCCCGTCCCCGCTTTCCAGCAGCACGAACCGCTGATGCAGCATCCCGATCAGCCGGAAATCCGGCGCTCCCCCGGCAACTGGCGGCGGAGTTGTTTCCACCACCAGCTCCGGCAAAACCGGCTGTGGCGCGTGAAAAACAGCCGCCACCGACGCGATCTCCACCGCGTCGTCATGGGAAAAAACCGGAATCACCGCAGCCCGCTCGATCCGCGGCGGCAGCACCGGCGCGGGCGGCCGCAAACCGACAGCCACCGCCTCCAAAATCGCGTCCCGCACGTCCACCGGCCGGTGGAACCGCACCTCGCGCTTCGCCGGATGGACGTTCACATCCACCAATGTCGGCTCCAGATCGATCCACAGCCACGCCGCCGGATACAGTCCGTCCGAAATCGCGCCGCGGAATCCTTCCGCCAGCGCCCGCGAAATCACCGCGTCCTCGACCGGTCGGCCGTTGAGGAACACGAACTGGTGCCGCCTCCCCTTCCGCGCGTGGCTGGCGGGCAGCACGTAGCCTTGCACGGAAATCCCGTTGCCATGCGTCAGTGGCAGCGCGAGCAGCTCCCGCGACAAATCCGTGCCCAGCAACTGCCGCACCCGGTCCACCGCCTTCGCCGCCGGCGGCAGATCAAACACCTCGCGATCATCCCGCCGCAGGCGAAACCGCACGTTCGGCGCGGCCAGCGCGTGCAGCCGCAACTGGTGCTCGACGTGCGCCGCCTCGGTCGTTTCCGCCCGCAGAAATTTCCGCCGCGCTGGCATGTTGTAAAAAAGCGCCTTCGCCTCGATCACCGTCCCCGGCGCGCAACCGGCGTCCCGCACGTCGCGGACTTTCCCGCCGTCCACCACGATTTCCGTGCCCGAAACCGAGTCCGTCTCCCGCGTCACCAGCCGGAACCGCGACACGCTGGCGATGCTCGGCACCGCCTCCCCGCGGAAGCCCAGCGTCATGATCGCCGCCAAGTCCCCGGCCGTCCTCAGCTTGCTCGTCGCGTGGCGTTCCAGCGAGAGCAGCGCGTCCTCGCGCGACATCCCGCAGCCGTCGTCGCTCACCCGGATCAACGCCGAACCGCCGCGATCGATGTCCACGCGGATTTCCCGCGCCCCGGCGTCGATGCTGTTCTCCACCAATTCCTTGACCACCGAAGCCGGGCGCTCGACCACCTCGCCCGCCGCCACCTGGCTGGCGAGAATGTCGGAGAGCACGCGGATCTTTGGCATCGGGGAGAAAGACAAAGACAGAAGACCTGAAGACACAAGACGCAAGAGGAGACACTTCTCTCCACGCTCATGGAGGTGCTTTTGAAAACAAAGGTTGGAAATTTGTCTTTATTGGTTTATTTTTCTTCAGTGGACAAGATAACAACTTTTACCCAGCGGAATCCCGTCGCCCTTGTCCGCGAAATCGGGCAACGCTTGCGTGGATTTCGTCTGACCAAAGGCTGGACCCAGGAAGAACTGGCGGAGCGTTCGGGAGTGGCTCTTTCCACGCTGAAATTGTTTGAAACCAAGGGCCAGGGTTCATTCCAGCGCTTGGTGCGGATCGCGGTGGCGCTGGGACTGGACGGGGAATTCCGGGACTTGTTCGCGCGACCGGCGGCGATGGAATCGATCGAGGCGGTGAAACGCGGCGAACGTCAGCGCGCGCCGCGCCGCAAACGGAAAGGAGACGGCGATGGA
>JBFZFJ010000181.1:0-12237 GCA_041306405.1 Verrucomicrobiales bacterium
CTCAAGTGGTTCGAGATCGGCCAGTGTTTCCGCTACGAAAAACCGCAGAAGGGCAGGGGACGCGAGTTCCATCAGTTCAACGTCGATATCCTCGGCGAAGGCGGACCCGCCGCCGATGCGGAACTCATTTCCCTGGCGATCGAAACGATGCTTTCCTTCGGCTTCGTCGCCGGTGACTTCGTCGTCCGCGTCTCCGACCGGATGGCCTGGATCGACTTCGCCGCCGCTAACGGAATTCCCGAAGAAAGCATCCCGGATTTCCTCGGCATCATCGACAAGATCGAGCGCGAGAAACCCGACGTGCTTGAGCAAAAACTCGCCGCGTTCTCCCTAACGCCCGACGGCGTCCGCGCCTTCATCGCGGATCCTGCCAACGCTTCCTCCGCCTATCTAGCAATTCGCGAGGACCTCGCCGCCCGCGGCTTCGCCGGGTTCATCGAGCTGGATCTCTCCATTGTCCGCGGCCTCGCTTATTATACCGGCGTGGTTTTCGAGGTGTTCGATGCCAAGAAATCGATGCGCGCCGTCGCCGGCGGCGGTCGCTACGACACACTCATTTCCACCATCTCCGACGGCGCCGTGGACATGCCCGCCACCGGATTCGCGATGGGCGACTACGTCATCCGCAATCTCATCGAGGAAACGACCCACACCGCGATGCAGATGGAAGTCTGGCTCCAGCGCAACGCCGCCGCCTGCGACATCTACGTCGTTGTCGCGGACGAAACGAAGCGCGCCGAATCACTCCAGCTCGTCACCAGCCTCCGCCGCGCCGGGATTTCCGTCGATCTACCGATGGGAAATCCCAAGGTCGCCAAGCAATTCCAAAGCGCCGAAAAATGCGGTGCCCGTTTCGCCCTCATCGTCGGCGAAGAGTATCCCCATCTCAAACTGAAAATCCTCGCCAGCCGCATCGAAGAGTCCGGCACCGCCGAGACCGCCATCGACTGGCTCACCGACCGCCTCCTCCAACCCGACGGGCCTTTACTGGCATGAAGAGGGAAGAGGATTTTAACCGCAGATGAACGCAGATGGACGCGGATTTTTCATATAAGAAGGAGACCGATGCCATTATTGGCTCTGCGTTTGATGTGTTGAATGAGATCGGTCACGGGTTTCATGAGAAGCCCTATGAAAATTCTCTAGTGGTGGAATTCGGCTATAGAAACATTCCGTTTCTCCAGCAACCCCGCTATCCGCTCATTTATCGTGGAGTCCAAGTTTCGGAATATGTCCCTGATTTGATCGCCTTTGAACTTGTGATCGTAGATACGAAAGTCATCGAACGCATCACCGACCACGAAATCGGCCAAATGCTCAATTACCTAAGAATCACGGAACTCCCCGTTCGCCTGATTCTCAATTTTAAAAATTCCAAACTCGAATTCCGCAGGGTAGTCGCGACCACCCAAAATTTCATCCGCCGCAAAGCCCCGTAAATCTTTCTCTTATCAACGTCCAGCTGCGTTCATCTGCGGTTAAAAAAATCTTCAATTCCTTTCCAACATGCGCACTCATCATTGCAACGAACTCCGCGACTCCCACATCGATCAAACCGTCACGCTCATCGGCTGGGTGAATTCCGCCCGTGACCACGGCGGCGTCATTTTCATCGACCTGCGTGACCGCGAGGGACTCACCCAGTGCGTCTTCCATCCCGAGGAAAATCCCGAGGTTTCCGCTCTATCACACACGCTGCGCGAGGAAGATGTCGTGCAAGTGAAAGGCCGCGTTTCCAAGCGTCTCGAAGGTTCGGAAAACGCCAAGATCGACACCGGCGCGATTGAAATCGTCGCCACCGGACTGACCATCGTCAACAAGGCGGACGTGTTGCCGTTCCAACTCGACAAGGAGCTCTCCAACGAAGACCTGCGGATGAAGTACCGCTACCTCGACCTGCGCCGCCCGCGCATGAACAAGAACATCCGCCAGCGCAGCCTGATCACCTCCGCCGCCCGCCGCTACCTCGACGACTCCGGTTTCTACGAAATCGAAACGCCGATTCTATCCAACCCGACGCCGGAAGGCGCCCGCGATTTCCTCGTGCCGTCGCGCCTCAACCCCGGCCGCTTCTACGCCCTGCCGCAAGCGCCGCAGCAATACAAACAACTGCTGATGGTCGCCGGCATGGAGAAGTATTTCCAGATCGCCCGCTGCTTCCGCGATGAGGACCTGCGTGCCGACCGGCAACCGGAATTCACCCAGATCGACATCGAGGCCAGCTTCGTCAACCAGGATGACATCATCAAACTGGTCGAAGGCCTGCTAGGTTCGATGTTCAATGCCGGTCTCGGCATCGAGGTGCCCGCCAGTTTCCCGCGCATGACCTACGCCGACGCAATGGACATCTACGGCTCCGACAAACCGGACACCCGTTTCGAGATGAAAATTACCGACCTCGGCGACGTCTTCGCGACCACCGAATTCAAGATCTTCCGCAGCATCCTCGACGGCGGCGGCGTGGTTAGGGCCATCAACGCCAAGGGCTTCGCCATCATCACCACCGGCCAGATGAACCGCCTCAACGAGATCGCGGTGCAAGCCGGACTCCCGGTGAAAAACCTCGCTTTCATCAAACTCGAAAACGGCGAGTACAAGAGCCCGCTCTGGAAGATCTTCACCGACTCGGAAAAGGCCAACGTCGTTTCCAAGCTCGACCTCGCGGAGGGCGACATCGTCTTCTTCGCCGCCGGATCGCGCGACAGCGTCAGCACCATCCTCGGCCGCGTCCGCTCGGAATGCGCCGTGATGATGGAGCTCAACAAGGACTCCACCGCCTTCAACTTCCTCTGGGTGGTGGATTTCCCGCTGCTCGCCCACGACGAGGAAACCGGCCACTGGGGCGCGGTGCACCATCCCTTCACCCGCCCGCATCCGGAAGACATGAAGAAACTCGAAGCCGGTGATTTCGCCAACGTCCGCGCCGTAGCCTACGACGTGGTGCTCAACGGTTATGAACTCGGCGGCGGCTCGATCCGGATTCACGAAAAGGACCTTCAGGCGAAAATGTTCGAGGTGCTCGGCGTGGGGCCGGAAGAACAGCAAATCAAGTTCGGCCACATCCTCGACGCCTTCCGCTTCGGCGCGCCACCACACGGTGGGCTCGCGCTCGGTCTCGACCGCATCGCCATGCTGGTGGCCGGTGAGGACAGCATCCGCGAGGTCATCGCCTTCCCGAAAAACAACAAGGGCGCGGACCTCATGGCCCACAGCCCCTGCCAGATCGGCCCCAAGGAACTGCGCGAGGTTTACGTGCAATCCACCTGGAAGGACCCGAAACTCAGCGCGGAAAAAGCGATTCAATAAGGAGCCGCGACATTCCTGTCGCGAGCCAATGGGATGCGGAAGCACTGCGCCCAAAGCACATCCCTTCCGCTATCCATTGGCCAGCCAGGAGGGGCGAAACATATTCGCCCATGTCCATGGACCTGGCAATGAGAGGAGCGGATGCACGGTTCATTGACTTTTCATGGGCGGCGGCGGACGCGTTCCGCCGCTCCTACTCCAACACGCGGACCAAGGATTGCTGCCCCCGCAGCCGTCTGCCTTACTCCGGCAGTAACGCTTCATGACTGACCACTCCCTGCAAGACATCCAGAAAATCGAGTCCTCGCTCTGGGAGGCCGCCGACCAGCTCCGGGCCAACTCAAAACTCACTTCCAGCGAGTATTGCATGCCCATCCTCGGCATCATTTCCCTGCGTCACGCCACGAACCGCTACAACGCCGTGATGGAGCGGATCGCCGGGGAAAAGGCCAGCGGCAAGCTCCCCAAAGGCCTGCCCATCACCAAGGCCCACTTCGTTAGCCGCCGGGCGCTGATGTTGCCGAAGATGGCCCGCTATGATGAATTGCTGCGGCTTCCCTCCGGCAGCGATCTCGGCACCGCGCTGGTCGCGGCCATGGATGCCATCGAGAAGGACTTCGAGCCGCTCTCCGGCCAACTGCCGAAGGATTACGAGAAATTCGACAACGACCTGCTCGAGTCCATGCTGCGCACCTTCGACAGCGAACCGCTGCGCTAGGCGTCCGGCGATGTCTTCGGCCGGATCTACGAGTATTTCCTGATGAAATTCGCCCTCCAGGGTGCCCAGGACAATGGCGAGTTCTTCACGCCGCCCTCCCTCGTCCAGCTCATCGTCAATGTCATCGAGCCGAACCACGGCGTTGTCGCCGATCTCGCCTGCGGGTCCGCCGGGATGTTCGTGCAGTCCAGCCACTTCATCGAGGAAAGCGGCGGGCGCACGATGGACAAGGTCACGTTCTACGGTCAGGAAAAAACCGCGACCACCATCCGGCTGGCCAAGATGAACCTCGCCGTCCACGGGCTGGAAGGCGACATCCGCGAGGCGAACAAGTTTTACGAAGACGTCCACCGCCTGCCCGACGGCCGCCCGCTCTGGGGAAATGTCGATTTCACCATGGCGAATCCACCGTTCAATGTCGATCAGGTGGACGCCGGCAAGATCGAGAACGACCGCCGCCTGCCCTTCGGCCTGCCCGGCGTGAACAAGGGCAAAAAAGTCTCCAACGGCAACTACCTCTGGATCTCCTATTTCCACAGTTACCTCAGGCCCAAGGGCCGCGCCGGGTTCGTCATGTCCTCCCAGGCCTCCAGCGCCGGACACGGGGAAATGGATGTCCGGCGCAAGCTCGTCGAGACCGGCGATGTGGACGCGATGGTCTCCATCCGCTCCAACTTTTTCTACACGCGCACCGTCCCCTGCGAGCTCTGGTTCTTCGACAAAGGAAAACCCGCCAACAGCAAGGACCAGTGCCTCATGCTCGACGCGCGCAACGTCTATCGGAAGGTCACCCGCAAGGTTTACGACTTCTCCCCCGAGCAGCTCCAGAACCTCAGCGCCATCGTCTGGCTCTACCGCGGCCAGTCCGAGAAATTCACCGCCCTCGTCCAGCAATACCTCGAACGCACGCTCGCCGAGGCGGCGGACATCGCCGGCTGCGCCACCGCTTTTCGCAAAACCTACGACGCCTTGGTAAAACCCACCGCCACCTTCCTGAAATCCCTGCCCAAGGACTCGCCCGTGCGGGAATTGGTGAAGGAGCGCGACGACGCGGCGAAATCCTGTTTCGCCTTGCTTGACGCATGGACCTCCCGCATCGCCAAGGACTGGAAAAAGCCCTGCGCCGCGAAGCCCGCCGCCCAGCGGAAATTCTCCGTCGAACTCGAAACCCTTGCCGCCGCCTGCCGCGATCTCGTCAAGGATGTGGACCTCGTTTTCAAACTCGCCCTGCGCGTGGTGGACACCGCCGAGAAGGACGCCGCCGCGAAGGACGACGATTCCTGGAACACCCGCGAGATCGGCAAACTGGAAAAGGACCTCGACGCCCGCCGCGCGGAAATCGTCGGACAACTCAAGGCCACCGCCTACTTCGAGCGCCAGGCCCACTGGCTGGTTTCCCGCTTCCCGGACGCGAAGCTGGTGGACGTGCCCGGCCTCGTGAAACTCGTGGACCGCGCGGAAATCGCCGCCGCCGACTGGAGTCTCACGCCCGGCCGCTACGTCGGCGTCGCCCCGGCGGAAGTCGATGACGATTTCGATTTCGAGCAGGCCCTCGGCGACATCCACGTCGAAATCAAGGACCTCAACCAGGAAGCCGCCGAACTGGCGAAGCGGATTCAGAAGAATTTTGAGGGGCTGGGGGTATGAAACGAATGAAACAAATTCCATTAGATATCCCGACATCTGGAACTCATCGCGGAGCGATTACTGATGGTAGCCGTGGGTTTCAACCCACGGTCACGGTCGGCGAATATTCATCCCGTCGCGGCGCGACGGTTGATGTGGTGGCATCGCGCGGTATGGCACACGGTCTCAAGCGTCGCGACGCGACGCGGTTTATCCTTCGTTCCACGGTCCGTGGGTTAAAACCCACGGCTACCGTCATGCGGTCGCGCCGCGACGAAGAGGCGGTTTCCGGTCGCGGAGCGACCATTGATGGTAGCCGGGCGTTTCAACGCCCGGATCGATGCCCCGTTGATGTATTGCGTCGCGTCGCGACGCTTGATGTGTCTGGATTGCCCATCAAATCACGGAATTGATTTCATCCCACGTCCACACATCCCATGGCTAACACCTACACATCGCTGCATTACCATTTGGTCTTCAGCACCAAGAACCGGGAACGATGGATCGCGCCGGACGTCGAGGAGCGGATCTGGGCCTACCTCGGTGGAATCGCCAAAGAGAATAAAATGCATCCCATTCAGATCGGCGGAATCGAAGACCACGTTCATGTCTTGTTGGGTGCCCCGGCATCGGTGGCCCCGAGCAAGATCGCCCAGTTGATCAAAGGCGGTTCTTCCGCATGGATTCATGACACGTTTTCGAACATGAGGGCGTTCGCCTGGCAAGATGGATACGGGGCCTTCACCGTGAGCAAATCCAGCATCCCGGATGTCGCCGCTTACATCCGTGGACAGCGTGAGCATCACCGGACCAAGTCCTTTCAAGACGAATACCTCGCCCTCCTCAAGAAACACGAAATCCAATACGATGTCCGGTATTTGTGGGATTGATCCAAGCCGTCGTTCCGGTCGCGGCGCGACCACCGATGGTAGCCTGGCGTTTAAACGCCAGGACCACCGCGTTCCATATTCTCTTCGTCGCGGCGCGACGGCCGATGGTAGCCGTGGGTTTCAACCCACGGTCATGGTCGAAAAATATTCATTCCGTCGCGGCGCGACGGTTGATCCGGTGGCACCGCACGGCGTTGCACACGGTTTTCATGCGTCGCTCCGCGACGCGGATGATCGTGGGATCCATGGTCCGTGGGTTAAAACCCGCGGCTACCATCATGCGGTCGCGCCGCGACGAAGAGGGGATGCCGATGGCCGCCGACGAACGGGCGATGCGGATGGAGATGAACTTGGAGGGACTTGGGGGATGAGTTGGATTCGATCAACCTTGGGTGAAATTGTCGCCGATAAACGCGGCTTGGTTCAGACGGGCCCTTTCGGTTCTCAACTTCATCAGTCGGATTACACAGACGAGGGAACGCCCCTGATCATGCCGACGAATATCTCGGACGGTCGCGTCTCAATTGATGGGATTGCGCGCGTCTCCGAAGAAACGGCGGATCGAATGGTGCGTCACAAGCTCAAACCGAGAACGATTGTTCTCCCTCGTCGAGGTGAAATCACGAAACGAGCATTTATCCGTGAGGATCAGGAAGATTGGCTTTGTGGATCCGGGTGTCTAAAGATCGAAGTCCACGACACCGAAGTAATTCCTGAGTTTCTCTACTACTTCATGGCGACGCATGAGACGGGCCAATGGCTAGAAAAAAATGCTGTTGGATCGACGATGTTGAATCTCAGCGCAGGCATTGTGAACGAGATGCCTGTCATTTTCCCCGCGAAGAAGGTTCAAAAGCGCATCGCGGAAATCCTCACCGCCTACGACGACCTGATCGAGAACAACCGCCGGCGGATGGCCTTGTTGGAGGAATCGGCGCGGCTCTTGTATCGCGAATGGTTCGTCCGCCTCCGCTTCCCCGGCCACGAACACACCCGCATCGTCAACGGCGTGCCGGAGGGGTGGCGCAAGGTGACGCTTGGAGAACTCGCCACCAAGATTGGAAGCGGCGTGACGCCGCGAGGTGGCGACGCCAGCTATCTGACGGAAGGCGTGCCGTTGATCCGGAGCATGAACATTTACGACGATCATTTCGATGCCGACGGGCTTGCATTCATCAACGACGATCAAGCCGCAAGAATGTCGAGCGTGACCGTCCAATCCCGCGACATTCTCATCAACATCACCGGAACTTCCGTCGCCCCCTGCTGCATGGCCCCAGAACGATTCGTCCCGGCCAGAGTCAACCAACACGTCATGATCATCCGGGTCGATCCGGCAATAGCAGCGCCCTGCTTCGTCCACGCCGCCATCAACAGCGAGGAAAGGAAGCGCCAGCTTCTAAGCTACGCCCAGAAGGCCTCCACCCGCGAAGCGTTGACGAAAGAGACTCTTTCAACCTTCGAGATCACGCTGCCGTCTCCGGAGCTCGTCGCCCACTTCGGCGAGATCGCTGAATGCAGTTTCCTCCAACGCGAAACTCTCGCCCAGCAAAACCAAAAACTCCGCACCGCCCGCGACCTCCTGCTGCCGAAGCTGATGAGCGGGGAGATCGAAGTCTAAAAACCATGAGTGAAGCCCCTCGTTATCAGATCATTGCTCTCGATGCCTCAGTGCATAACCGGGCAAATTTCGATTGTGGTGAGGCTCCCCTCAATCGCTATCTCCGCGAGCAGGCCTCGCAAGACATCAAGCGAAAGGTGGCGGGTTGCTGGGTCCTTGTCCCAACAGACAGGCCCGATTCTATTTTGGGGTTTTACACTCTTTCAACGGAGGCGGTTGACATGAAGAAGCTTGGTGATGCCGACCCGCAAGTCGTGAAGCAACTGCCCCGATACCCGCGATTGGGAGCCGTTCTCCTCGGGCGTCTGGCGGTATCCAAAACCGCACAGAAACAAGGTCTTGGCGAACTGTTGTTGTTCGATGCGATGCACCGCGTCATGCACACGCAAATTCCCGCAGCCTTGATGATCACCGACCCGAAAGACGGAAATGCGGAGGCGTTTTACCGCAAATATGGGTTCAAGTCCCTGAACTCCGAGCGCTTGTTTATGACGACGAAACAATTGGCGGTCATCCTTGGGAAGCGGGATTGACGTCGCTCAAGACGGACTGTCTGTAGCGTGCGAGAGCCTTTTTCGCCGCCGCGGTGGGTGATGTGGGTGGTGCCAACAAGGCATCCATCAATTTGCGGGACTCTTCAGCGGTAAGCCGAATCACACCCTCCTCCCGGATCAGGACTTCCGCCGCGCTGCGGGCGTGCGAAATCACGAAATTTGCCACTGAGATTCCGGCCACCTTCGCGCCTCGCTCGATCACTTCCTTGTCGGCACGCGAGACCCGCGCCACCAAGCGATCTTCCTTGGCGCGCAGTGGGGGATTCTTTTTGCTGGCAGTGCGTGGCATGGTTTTAATGTGCGTACATTTGTTACGCGCGGCAAGGTGAATTTCAGAAAGTATGTGCATTGTGAAGAGAGGTTTCTTCACGAATTGAAGCGCCGGTTGACCGGGTAGCATGAATTGAGCCACACGGATTTCAGATAGGGCTCGTCGGTGAAATCCTCCGGCATGGGCGAGTGGCGGGCGCTCATGGGGCGGTGGGTGGCGCCGCGGAGTTGTTTCTGGAATTCGTTGAGGCCGAGGTTGCGGCAGTTGGTGGAGCAGAGCAGCCAGCCGCCGGGAGTTAGAATGTCTGCGGCGAGGGCGGCGAGCTCGCCGAAGTTTTCCTCCACGCGGAAGACCTTGCCCTTTTCGTCGCGAGAGAAGGTCGGCGGGTCGAGCACGATGCCGTCGAAGGTGCGGCCCTGTTTGGCGAAGCGGCGGAGCCAGTGGAAGGTGTCGCCCTTGCAGAAGTGGTGGGCGGCGGGGTCGAGCTGGTTATGGGAGAAATTGCGCTTCGCCCAGTCGAGGTAGGGTTGTGACAGGTCGAGCGTGGTGGTTTCCGCGCCGGCCATGGCGGCGGCGGCGGAGAAGGCGCCGGTGTAGGCGAAGGTGTTGAGCATGCGCAGGCCGGGGGCCATCAGGCGGCGGACTTCGGCGCGGTTGTCGCGCTGGTCGAGGAAGATCCCCTGCGAGTAGCCGGACTGGAACGAGATTTCCGAGGCGACGGCGTTTTCGAGGATGAGAAATGGCTCGGTCACCTCCGGTCCGGCGAGATGGGTGGGCGATTCCTTCTGGTGCTGGTCGAGCCGCTTCCAATAGCAGGAAACTTCCTGGTCGCGGATCCATTCGCGGACCTGCGGCGCGAGGTGGTCGCCGGTGGTCGAGACCAGCCAGCGGTCGGCGTAGGTTTCCAGGATCAGTCCGGGCAGGCCGTCGCCGCCGCCATCGATGAGGCGGACGGCGTTCGTTGCCGGAGTGAGCAGGCGGGCGCGCTTGGCGACGGCGTTTTGAAGAAGATGAATCATGAAGGCGGGCGAATCTAAGCGCGGATTTCGCGGCCGACGAGGCTGATGTTGCGCGTTCCATTTCTCTCTTGCGGATACTCCGGGACGGGTTCATATTACAGGTGCAAATTACCCCCTAATGTTATGGAAAAGCTCATCGTCATCGCCAATCTCGGACGGGTCAGGCCCGTGAAATTCAAGCCGGCGGGGGATGATCCGCTAGAGGAGGCGCATCTGCTCGAGGAGCCCGGAAGCACGGTGGAAATGAGGCCGCAGTCGATCCACCAGGCGGTCACGGACAGCGCCGGTCGGTTTCCGCAAGGCGGGCCGGCCGACCGTCTGGCGGGGATGTCATACGGGGAGGAACACCACTTGGAAGCCGAGCTTGAAACCCAGGCGCTGGAGCGCGTGGCCGCCAAGATCGGCGAGATCGTGGCCTGCGCGGGCTACCCGACGTGGCGGCTGGTGATCCCGCAGGAGATCATGCCGGCTTTGCTGAAAGCCCTGCCACCCGCGGCGCACAAGACGTTGGGCGGGGTGGTCGCGGGCGACCTGACGAAAATCCCCCTCGTGGACTTGGAAAAACGCTTTCTCCACGAAAGCGCGGCCTAACCTAAACTTGTCATGGAAAAGGAACAGCACCTCAACGACCCGTGGCTCATCGCCGCATGGCCCGGAATGGGCGCGGTGGCGATCAGCGCGGGATACTATATGATGGCGAAGCTCGGCATGCACTTGCTGGCTGAGTTTCCGGCGCGCGAGTTTTTCGATCTCGAGCGCGTCGAGGTGAAGGGCGGGCTGATCCAAACCGGACGCCTGCCGCGCAGCCGGCTGTTTCTTTGGAACGACCCGAACAAGAAGCATGATCTCATCGTTTTCATCGGCGAGGCGCAGCCGCCGTCAAAGGGCGGGGCGTTTTGTTCGCAGCTCATCGGACACGCGCGGCAGCTCGGGGTGCAGCGGGTTTTCACGTTCGCGGCGATGGCCACGCAGATGCGTCCGGAGCACGAGTCGCACGTTTTCGGGGCTGCCATTGATTCGCGGACCCTGGCAGATTTCAAGCGGCTCGACATGAAGGTGCTGGAGGAGGGGCAAATCAGCGGGCTCAACGGGGTCTTGCTGGGAATCGCCGCCGACAACGGGATGCGCGGCGGCTGCCTGCTCGGCGAGATGCCGAGCGTTTTCTCGCAGTTTCCATTTCCCAAAGCCTCGCTCGCGGTGCTGAAGGCCTTCAGCGCGATGTCGGAAATCTCCATCGACTTCAAGGAACTGCACGTGCAGTCCCGGCAGGTGGAGAAAGGCTTGGAGGAGTTTCTCCATCGCTTGGAAAGTTCCGTCGGCGCGCCGGAAGGGCCAGCCGAGGAGGCGGATGAAGTTGAGCCCGAGAAGGCCGCGCCGCGTCTCAGCGGCCGCGACAAGCAACACATCGCCGAGCTGTTTGAGACCGCCCGCGAAGACCGTTCCCGGGCCTATGAACTGAAACAGGAGCTGGACCGGCTGAACGTCTTCCACGAATACGAGGACCGCTTCCTCGACTTGTTCAAGGAGCCTGGTTGATCGGTCAGCCCGCGTTTCCGGCCTGCTGGAGCGCGTGATAGACGCGGATCGCCGCGTAGGCGTCGTTGGCGGCGTAAAGCAGCTGGCGCTCGGTCAGCTCGCGGGCCGCCCAGTTCGAGGTGGTGATGGATTTTGACTTCGAGAGCTTGCGGTTGAAAAGCATCGCGACGGCCGACTTCGCGCCGACGGCATTTCGGTAGCCAAGCAGCTTGAACGAGCGGTCGAGGTCCACGATGGCACCGGGACGGAGGCCGAAGCGGTTTGAAATCTGGTCGAGGTCGCCGCCGAGGCCGAAGCCGATCTTGGTGAGTTCGCTAGATTTCAGCAGCTCGATGATCGCCGGGTGGCTCTCGGTGAAATGTGACTGGAAGATGAAGGCCTTCTCGGTGGTGGCGAATTGCAGGACGTGCGGGCCTTCGGATTTCTGGCCTTTTAGGAAAGTCGGTTTCGACTCGGTGTCGAAGCCCACGGTCCGCGCCTGCATGAGTTCCTCCAAGGCGAGTCCGGCCTGGCGCTCGCTGGTGACCACGAAGACTTGCTCGATTTCGAGTCCGGTGAAGGGTTCGAGCTCGGCGATGTTTGCCTTGTGCGGTGTGATCTTGGGAAAATTCATGAGACGTTGCGTCAGCGGGGGCTGGGATGCGGCATGATTCCCGCGATGGGAGCCGGGAGCAAGCACATGATGAGCACATGATG
>JBFZFJ010000182.1:0-17094 GCA_041306405.1 Verrucomicrobiales bacterium
ATAGCGACCTCTTCGAAGCAGGCCTCGACTCGATGGCCATCATGCAGCTCCTCTTGCACATCGAAGACCATTTTCAAATCAACCTCGAACCCGTCGACCTCTCACGGGAAAATTTCCGCACGGCCACGAAAATCGCCGCCCTCATCACTTCAAAACGCTGACTCCGCCCTTGCTCCGAGCCACTTCCAGCGATGCCTTCCTGCTCGGCCTTGAGTCGCTCATGCGGCGCTCGGGTCAGGGCCCGCATCTCGCCGCCACGGTAATCCAACACGCCGGCGAGCCGGATCCAGATGCCATCCGCAAAGCTGCGGACGCGCTTGGACGCAGGCACGCCTTGCTTCACGCCCGTGTGCGGCGTTCGCCCGTCACCTTCGAAGCCGAGTGGCTGCCCGACCCGCCCGCCGCAGTTCCCGTGGTGATCCATGAAACCGGGAATACTGCGGAAATCGTCAAAAGCATCCTGAACTCAAGCTCCATCGACATCTTCCGCCCCGGCCCAAACCTCGAAATCCACCTCCTGACGCAGGGCGAAAACCACACGATCATCCTGCTTTGGCCGCATTCGCTCTTCGACGCGATCGGGATCGACAAGCTCATCGCCGAGCTGGATTCCACCGATCCAGAACCGCGCCACGACTGGGGAGAAACCACCAACTCATCCGGCAGCGCCGCGGCACTCTGGAAAACCGCCCATCCGATCATCGAGGAAATGCGCACCTTTCCCGCCGCAAACATCCGCTCACTCCACCAACCCAAACGCACGCCCGGCGCAGCTTGCTTCGAGGTGCTCGCATTCAGCCACGAAGAAACCCAAACCATTCACGCAAAAATGGCGCGGACCGTCGGCGAGTTGCTCAAAATCCCCTACTTCGCCGCCCTCTCCGCCCGCGCCGTCGCCGAGGTGATCCGCTCGCGTGATGCGGAGCCGCCGGACATTCTCCTGTCCCTCCCGATCCAGCGCATTCAGAACCCCTCGGCCCGCCCGCTTTTTCAAAACCACATGGTCGCTTGGTCGCTGCTGCTTCCTCATCAAAGCCTGGACGGACTCGCGACGGCAGCCATGGCGCTCTACCGCAGTTATGGCTCCTTCAGGAAACGCGACCTGCCGGTGGCGATGGAAGCACTCACCAAGCTGAGCGAACGATGCCCCTCGCGGTTCTATCTGTTACCTATCAAACATTACCTCAAGGGTGAGATTTGTTCGCTTTTCCACTCGCATGTCGGAAATCTAGCAGCCCATACCGAAACCCTCTTCACCCGGCCCATCCTCAACGCTTGGCACGTCCCATCGGTCTCCACCCCGCCCGGCATCGGCGTTTTCTTCTCCGAGCGCAAGGCCCGCCTCACCTGCACCCTCTCCTGGCGTGAAGGCTCGCTCAACGCCGCTGAACTCGTTACGCTCCGCCAGCAACTTCTTACCGACCTCGGTGTCGAAGCGCCACTCGCCCCATGAATCTCATCGCTGAAATCGCACGCCGCCATCCGCCCGGAGCCGTCGCCATCGTCAGCGGCAGTCGCTCGGTCACCTACGAGGAGTTGTTCAAAAGCGCCGGAGCCATCGCCGCGGAAGTCCGTGAAGCCGCTCGACCGCTCGGCCGCCTTCCGCGGATCGGCCTGAGCTGTCCTAACGGAGTTGACTACATCGTCCTCGCCATGGGCATCTTGCTCGCGGACGGATGTTTGGTGCCTCTCGCCGAGGAACTCACCGCGGAGGAACGCGCGGAAATCGTCCGCGTCACCGCCCTCGACTTCACACTCGAAAAACAAACTTCCGCAACCTGCCACGTCATCACCCGGATCGAAACTCCGGAACCCGCCTTCCCCGAGTCTGCCTTCCAAGCGCTCAAACCCGCCTTCATCCGCTTTTCCTCCGGCACCACCGGAACCAGCAAGGGCGTGGTGCTTTCCCACGAGACGCTCCTCAAACGCATCACCGCCGCCAATGAGGGGCTGCAGATCGGTCCCGGCGATCGCGTGCTGTGGATGCTGCCCCTCGCACATCACTTTGCGGTTTCCATCGTGCTCTACCTCTATGCCGGAGCCGTCACCGTGCTCGAATCCTCACCCGCCCGCGAAGACATCCTCGCCGCCGCCGAGGCCCATCAGGCCACCGTGATGTATGGCGCGCCCTTCCACTACGCCATGCTCGGCGGCGACCCCGGGGATTTCCGCTGGCCCTCGCTCCGGCTTGCCGTTTCCACCGCCGCCGCCCTTTCCGAGGCCACCGCCGCCGCGTTTCGCAAGCGTTTCGACCAACCGCTCGTCCAAGGCATCGGCATCATCGAAGTCGGTCTTCCCGTGCTCAACCTCCACGATGCGGCAGATCACCCCACCGCGATCGGGCGCGCCTTGCCCGCCTATCAAGTCGCCCTTCTGGACGCCGCCGGAAACCCCGTCGCCGATGGCGAACCAGGCGAGTTCCACGTCCGCGGCCCCGGCCTACTCGATGCCTATCTCGTCCCATGGGATGCCAACCCACTCCACAATGGATACTTCGCCAGCGGCGATCTCGTCGTCCGCAGCCCGGACGGATTGCTGACACTCATCGGTCGCAGCAAGTCCGTCATCAACGTCGCCGGAATGAAGGTTTTTCCCGAGGAAATCGAAGCCATCCTCAACCTCCACCCCGCCATCCAGGCCAGCCGCGTCGTCGGAGAAGATCATCTCCACACCGGCCAGATTCCCGTCGCCGAGATCATTCCGACCGATGCCGCGAACCCGCCGAGAGCCATGGACCTCCAGCGCCACTGCCGCCAGCACCTCTCCGCATACAAGGTGCCGCTCGGGTTCCTTGTCGTCCAAGAACTGCCCCGCACGTCGTCAGGAAAAATCCGCCGCCGCTGACACCAACTCTAAGAGTAAAAGCGCCAGCATAACGAGCGGATCGGGGAATGAAGAGTCTCAAAGTCAAAAGTCGAAGGTCAGTTTAGAATTAGAATTCGCGTTTCTTCGACCTTTGACTTTCAGGCATTCGACTTTTAGACCCATGCCTCCTCTATGACACAGTGGCCCGGGCGTCTCCGGCCGGAGCCGCCTTCACCGCGTAGTATTCCGGCGGTTCGGTGTCCCATACCAGATGCTTCGAAGTATATTCGATCAACTTGCGTCCGTAGCGACTCCGCGTGCTCACTCCCGAGACCATGCGAGTGATGTTAGAGCTCAGATGTTTCTCCATGATCGCGGGTAGGGCCCATTTCGCATAGGTCTCCTTGAGCTTGGTGCCGCCCTCATACATCGAGAACATCCGCCCGTCGTAAAAATACTCGATCACCTCGCCCCACGCAGCATGCCAATCGCGCATCTCCGCCTCGATCGCGGAAAACCGTGCCGCCAGCTTCCGCGGGTTCGACAACACCCGCGGACCGCCTTTGAAAACCTTCCGATCGAGGATTTCAGCCATATGCATCGCCATGAAAAGCCCCGGCGAGAGCATGGGATCCACAAAGCCGAAGGAGTCGCCCACCGCGATCCAACCCGGCCCGTGCGCCCGCTCGGAAATCAACTGATAGTTGGTATAAGCCATCACCTCACTCACCCGTTTCCTGCCCTCGCCCGCCTTCTGCAGAATCGGTTCGGAATCGATGATGCCCTCCAATCGCTCTTCCGGAGTTTTGCCATGTCGTTCAGCGATCGCTCGATCGACCACCACGCCCACCGATACGCGGCCGGGCAGGGGAATCCGCCACGACCAACCGTGCTCCAGAATAGAAAGCACCACCTGTCCATCCACCAAACTTTCCGAATCAAAATCCTCGTAGTGCGCGAAATACGCCACGTCGTTGCGGGTCCCGCGAGCCGCTTGGAGACCGAGCGTTTTCGCAAACAAGCGGGCTCTCCCGGTGGAATCCACCAACAATTTCGGATGCACGCCATTCATGCCCGCTGCGGCCAGGCTTTCCTCCGTCAACTGGATCTCGCGATCCGCGCCGCCCTTCTCCACCTTCGCCCGATACGGCACGAACTCCACGCCCAATTCCTCAGCGCGTGCGCGCAACAAATTGTCATACTCCGGGCGCGGAACATTGTAGGCATAGTTCGGAGTTTTCCCGAGCACGCCCTTGGGAAACAGAAAGTCCAAACGCTGGCCGCCGCGGTGCATGAACGCCACGCCCGGCTTGAACTGGGAAAATCCCGCAACCCGCTCCTCAATCCCCAACCGCCGCATCAAATCCACCACGGTCGGCAAAAGAGACTCGCCCACCAGCAAGTCCGGCCGCTTGTCGTCATCGAAAATCACCACCCGAAAACCACGCTGCCGGAGCAGCGCACCCAAGGTGCACCCCGCCGGACCCGCTCCCAATATCGTCACATCGACTGGCTTATTCACATGCCATCCCTATGTCGTCATTCCCACCCATGCAAGCGCCCGCCGATAATGCTGAATTTCATGCGTCGATCTCTTCCGAGACAGGGCGGATCACTCTTTTGGAATGCTTCCCATACACCCACTCGAAAATCGGGCTGGCCATCAGCGTGGTGACGATCGCCATGATGACGAGGATGGCGAATAGCTTGGGCCCGATCACGCCCTTTTGCAGACCGATGTTGATGATGATGAGTTCCATCAGCCCGCGGGCGTTCATCAGCGCGCCGATGGCCAGCGAGGTGCGGTTGTCCTCGCCATTGAGCCGCGCGGCGGCCCAGCAGGCGACGCCCTTGCCCAGCGTGGACGCCAGCAGGACGACGACCGCCACCAGCAGGATCGAAGACTCCAGCATCACCGCGAGGCGGGTGTTCAGCCCGGAAAACGTGAAGAACATGGGCAGCAGGAAAATGACCGTGAACGGTTCCAGCATCCTCGTGACCTCCTCCGTGATCACGCCGCGCGGCATGGCGATGCCGAGGATGAATCCACCAAACACCGCATGAATGCCAATGGCATCGGTGAACCACGCACTCAGGCAAAACAAGCCCAACACAATGGCGAGCATCGTGGAACTCACCCCGCCCTCGCGCTCGGCAAGGGCGCCCAGTTTCGCCAGCAAACGCCGACCGCCGGTGAGCATGAAGGTGGCGTAAAGAACTCCGCCCGCGATGGCCAGCACCGCCGGGTTCACTTGCATGCCCAGGAACACGCTGTCACCGCCGCCGAAGCTCGCCAACACGATGGCCAGCACGCACCACGCGGCGGCATCGTCGATCGCTCCGGCCGCCAGTGCCAGCGTGCCGAGTGAAGTTCCGGAAAGCCCGCGCTCGTAAATGATCCGCGCCAGCATCGGGAAAGCGGTGATTGCGATGGCAGCTCCGAGGAACAACCCGGCTTGGTAGATCTCCGTTTTTTCCGAGAACAAGCCGGGGACCTTCACCAGCCAGGGAGCCAGCAATCCGCCGAGCACGAATGGCACTACCATGCCCGCGATCGAGACGCTCGCCGCGCTCCTCGCCCGGCTGCGGAACAGCTCGATTTTGAACTCCATGCCCACGAGAAACATGTAAAGTCCCACGCCGAGTTGCGCGCCGACGTAAAGGATTCCACGCGTTTCCTGAGAAAAAAGTTTGGCGCTCGCCTCGGGAAATAACAGTCCCAAGAGCGAGGGGCCGAGCAACACCCCGGCGATCATTTCCCCAACGACTTGAGGTTGGCCGATTTTTTTCCCCAACCACCCGACCGACCGGCAAGCGACAAGGATCACCGCCATCTGGAGGAAAAAGGAAGCGGCGAGTGTGTGCATGGCGTAGCTCTAAGGCAGTTCGGAACATCAGTGCAACGCCTTTAAGGACGCGCGATGGCAATAGTTTCCGTTAGCATATGCAGACCTGGCGTTTTGCCTTTCACGTTCGTCGAGAACCTGCCGGAACGGGCCAGTGCATGATAGCCCCTGACCCTGATCCATGGCCAAGGCGTGAACCTAGGACGACCCGCTTCACAGGAACCGTGACTTGCAGGGATACATTTACAACCGACTTCGCTCAGAAGCGCGGAAGACGCTTTGGGAAAGTCGCTGAAGAAGGAATGCTTGGGTGTGGATTGAGCAAAAGATGCGGAGCCGTGCCATTATTTTGAATCCTTAAAGGAATTGGACTTCAGACGGCGCGCTTGGCGGAATCACATCCCACGGCTGCGTCCTTTCAAAGATTTTCGGGACGGTCCATGCCCTCTGCCCCCCTCTTTCAAAATAAGAGGCCGAATTTTAAATTAAAGACTTGCAAAATATTCTTGGTGGGCTGGGATAACTTGGGTGTTTTTTGAGTCGCTTTTGTCACAACCGGGTGTATGGTCACCTCGTTATGGCAATTACCACGAAACGTACCCGATTCTCCCGTCGCCTTCCTGACCATGTCACCGATGAGCTTTGCAATGTCCTTTCCGAAAAAAAGGTGTTCGGCTTTAACGATCTTTTCGAACGTGTTTTCGCAAATCTCAAATTGCGCAACGCAGTCAGCGGTGGCGAAGAAATGCTTCGCCTGCGCGCTTACGAAAAACTCCAAAACCTCGTGACCCGCGGCTTGGTTGAAAAGCTCGGCAAGGAATATAAGGGAACCGCCCGCGTGCATGAAGCATCGAGCGCCTACGCAGCCGCACAGGAAGCGGCCGCACAGGAGGAGGCTTGATCGCCGCCGGTTCTTTTGAAAGAACCCGCGCCTTCATCAGGCGCGGGTTTTTTTTCTACCTATTTCCGGCATCGCCCGCTAAGAGTGCCGCGTCAGCCCTCTGATTTATGCCACAAGATTACCTTCCCGTTCTTTTCCAAGTCCTGATTGCACTCGGTTTCGCCGTCTCGACGCTTTCCCTGAGTATCGTTTTCGGTCGCTCCGGAAAGCGCAACGCCATCAAGGACAGCGCCTACGAATGCGGCATGTTGCCGATCGGCGAAGGCGCTCCGAGATTCTCGGTGAAATTCTATCTGGTGGCGATGTTGTTCGTCATTTTCGACATCGAGGTCGTGTTCATGTATCCATGGGCCGTCCAATTCCGCGATCTCGCGGCCCAAGGCCCCACCGCTCTCGCGAGCATGGCAGGCTTCGCCGGCATCCTCGTTTTCGCTTATGTTTACGCGCTGAAGAAAGGCGCCCTGAACTGGAAGTCTTGAGCTGCGGTCGCCGACTTCGATCTTCCGATATTCCCCTCCGGAATTCAGGAAAACCCCAGCGGAAATCCTGCGCGATTGGCATGAAACGGGCTTGAGGCCCGCTACCATCCCGCAGGATTTCTGCCGCGTGGCAACGACCGATTATCTCCAGAGCAATGGTTTTCCCGATCCAAATTCCCAACGACGCCCCCTTCAATGCGGAGCAACGCGCATGGCTCAACGATTTCCTGTCAAAAGCGCTGGCCCCCGAAATCAGGCGGCAACTCCCGACGGCCCATCCGTCCCAGTTACCGTGATGTATGGTTCGCAAACCGGCACTGCAGAAGGCCTCGCCAAGAAGCTCGTCAAGACACTCAGGAAGGGAAATTTCACCCCGGAAATTCACGATATGGCCAGCTATGACCGCACCCGCTTGGCCAACGAGCAAAATCTACTCATCATCACCTCCACCTATGGCGACGGTGAACCGCCGGACACCGCGGCGGATCTTTACGGCTGGCTCATGAGCGACGCCGCCCCCCGGCTCGAGAGCGTTTCCTATTCCGTCCTCGCGCTGGGTGACAGCAGCTACCCGGACTATTGCAAATGCGGCATCGAGTTCGACACCCGCCTCGCCAATCTCGGCGCGAAACGCATCTATGCCCGCGTCAATGTGGATGTCGATCCAGACGCACCTTACGTCGAGTGGTCCTCCGGCGTCCTGGCGATGCCCTCCCCTTCCGGCGCAGCCATTCCTGCCAGCGATCGATCCTCCGCGGAAACAGGCGAATCCGGCTACTCCAAGAGCAACCCATTCCCCGCTCCGGTCATTCAAAATTACAACCTCAACGGGCTAGGCGAGAAGCAAACCCACCATGTCGCACTCTCCCTCGTTGGCTCGGGTTCAACCTACGAAGTCGGCGACGCACTCGGCGTCTATCCGTTGAATCCGCCGGAAGTCGTTGATGCGATCATCGCAAACCTGCCCTTCAAGCCCGGCACCGTGCCCGCGCCCGCCGGCGGCGAGGTCCCGCTCCGCGACGCACTCATCCACCACTACGACATCGGCTCGCTCAACAAATCACTCATCCAGAAATGGCAGGCAAAAAGCGGCTCGCCTTTCCTGCGTTCGCTCGTTGCGGCGGACAACAAAATGACGTATGACGATTTCTGTTGGGGCCGCGATTTGGTCGATCTCGTCATTGATCATCCCGCTGATTTCACCGATGCCGAAGAGTTCGTTTCGATTCTGAAAAAACTGCAACCGAGGCTCTACTCCATCGCCTCAAGAGCTTCGTTTACCATTCCGTCAAAATGAGTGGAAAGGGAGACAAGACGCGGATCATCGCCGAGATTATCCCAAGGGCCAACGCCAGACCCAGATGCTCCGGCTGTGGAAAGCCGCGCCCGGGATATGACCGAATGCCCCGGCCCCGGAAGTTCGAGTTCATTCCGGTCTGGAACATCCCCGTCTCGCTCTCCTACACCATGCGCCGGGTGGATTGCCCCTCCTGCGGCATCAAGGTCGAAGCCGTGCCGTGGGCGCAGGGCAAGCACGCCTGTTGCGATGCCTATCGCCATTTCCTCGCCTCATGGGCCAGGCGCCTGAGCTGGAAGGAAACCGCTGCCTGCTTCCATACCAAGTGGGACACCGTCTGCCGTTCGGTGAAATGGGTCGTGGATTTCGGCATGAAACACCGCGATCTGGAGGATGTCACCGCCATCGGAGTCGATGAGGTCACCTACAGCAAGGGGCACAAATACATGACGCCGGTCTATCAGATCGACGGCGGGCGCAAACGCCTTCTCGGCGTCATCAGGGATCGCGACACCCGATCCCTCACCAGCTTCTTCGAGACCTTTGGAGCGGAGCGTTGTGCCAGAATCAAGGTCGTTTGTTCCGACATGTGGAAACCCTGTTTGAACGTCATCGCCGTCATGCTGCCCGCCGCGCTCAACGTGCTGGACCGCTTCCACATCGCCAAGAAGCTTGGCGAGGCCGTCGATGAGGTGAGGCGGCAGGAAGCCAAACAACTCGCCGCCGAAGGCTACGAACCCGTGCTCAAGAATTCCCGGTATTGCTTCCTGAAGCGCCGGTCCAATCTCACCATCAGACAAGCCACCAAGCTGCGCGACCTGCTCAAATACGATCTGAAATCCCTTCGAGCCCTGGCGCTCAAGGAAGCGTTCGACGGCTTCTGGCAATACGAAAGTCCGCGGTGGGCAGAATTAGCCAAGAAAGAAATTCTTCTCGAGGTCATCGGACACCGGCATGGCCGCCTGCGCCGAAAGCAACTGAATGGATGCCAGAACCGCAACCAGTGCTGATATTGATTTGCTGTTGCTTTTCATCTGGAATGGGGTGGCAGATAATCTCGATTCGATAGGTCCTTGGCTGGTTTCAATTGTTGGATTGCGCGAGAAGCCGCACCGGCCCGAGCAGGCCTGATGGCAGGAGCGGTTTTCTGGGATCGATTGGAATGTTCGTTTGCGTGCGGCGCTGGGTCTCCGGCAGGGCGCGGTCCCCTGCCAAACGGTTCGGCCACAGGTTGACCACTTCGATTTCAAGCTGGTTTTCACCGGGTTTGACGGCACTCGTGATGTCCACGCGCCATGGATGGCACCACACCACGCCGAGATCCTTGCCGTTGAGTTTGACCTTCGCTGTATCTTTCACCACACCGAGATCGAGATAGATCGTGGATTGTGGATTGCGGATTGTGGATGGGTCAGAGAGATCGAAGACTTTTCGATAGACTGCCGTGCCGCTGAAATGTTTGACAGCGGACTCGGGGCGTTGGGTCCAGTCTTCGAGTTTGTCGAAGGTCATCAGGCCCTTGGCTTGATCGCCGCTCAGGCCATCGGTCGGATAGAACCACTGTGGGTTGAATTGAACGGTCCATGGTCCTGTGAGTTCCTGCAACCGTTCCATTTTCTGGGAATTCGCCGAACGGACGACCCGGAGGTCCGTCCCTGCCAAAGGTTTTCTGAAGACGATGAATGTGGATCCATTGGGCTCTAACTCGAGCGGCACGGTGGTGCAGCCGTCTTTCGATTCGAAGGTCGGAAGATCGCGTCGCTGGCCGCTCACCGGATCCCATTGCTCGGGTTGTTTGCCGCTGACACGGAAGCTGCAAACTGCCTGTTCCGCACGGTTCATCCGATTGGCGATGAAATAGATCTCGGTGCCGTCGTCGCTGCGGTGAATCCAATCCAGAAAGGCACCTGCCTGGGCCCCGGTGTAAGTGAAGTCGGGCTTCACACCGTGAGCGCCGAGCACCTCGCGGACCGTCTTACCCCACACCACCCGGCCCTTGCCAAACATGTGTTCCGTAACCGTCTTGCCGTCGCAGTCGCCCCAGAGTTCATCCGCCAACTTTTTCACCTGCGCATCGCATGCCGGATAATCCTTCAGCCCCGGCGCCCTTACAGGTTTGGGTCCGATCAGAATCATGCCCGCGGACACCAGCTCCTTGAGCTTTGTGAGAACCTCGACGGGCATTGTCGTGTAGTTGGGCAGCACCAATACACGGTAACTCATGCCATCGGGCAAAACGATCCGGTCGTCTTTCACGGCGAGGCGCGTCATGATAATTTCCGAGTTGCAGACATCATAGTCATAGCCGGGCCCGACCGAGGGATCGATACACTTGGGTCCCACATAATTCGGACATTGATCGCCGTTGTAGAAAAGCACGTCACCTACAAACAATCCCTGCTGCAACAGATGACTGCAACGCGCGATGTAATCATTGAATCCGCGCGACTCGTTCCACCAGGTGATCTTGCGGTTGAAATGCGTGCCGGCAAAAAACTCGGTTCCCGGCAGTCCGTCTTCACTCCGGGTGGCAGAGGAGAAAATGAACAAATGATTGAAGCCCTCGCAGAACGCACGATCCGCTGTCGGTTTGAGCGAAGATGGTGAGTCCGCCCAGTGGATAAGACCTTTCAGTGAAGTAAAGGCTTCTGCAGCCGCGATGCGCTTTCCGTACAGGTGGGCCGCCGATGACGTCTGCTTGCCATTCTTGTTCTGGTTCGCCTCTGTCCACAATCCGTCCTGCCAGAACTCGCCCATGGGAATTGCGCAACGGCCCAGATTCTTGAGACAATCCATGGCCATGGCCTTCGGATAGCACACGCCGCCCGCCTCGCTTTGTTGGATAAGGCCCTTCGCCTCAGCGAGGGCGCTCAAACGGCCAAAGTAATTATCTGCCACAAGGTCGCCGACGGTCTTGCGATAGTCATAGAGAAAACGGTCGCTCACGTCAGCGCTTTGAACCATCTGCCCGGAGAGAACCGGCAAATAGGGACTCGGATCATAGCCGTGGAGTTTTTTGAAAAACGGGATCAAGCCCGCGGTCCAATTCGGGTGATTGATCTCCCAGCTGTCAATCTGCACGGAGCGGAAGACTTTTCCAGTCAATGGCCCGGCGTCCTCGGCAAGCAGTGCCGCTGTATTGGCGAATTGAAATTCCATGGCCGCCCGATCCAGCGGGTCGGATTCAAGCCCGATACCTGTGGGTGACGAAGCTTCTGTTGTTTTACCCGTGAGTGTGAATCCTGTGCGCAGAATTTTCCACGTGCCTGCGGGCACATCCCACTCCAGTTCTCCATCTGGAGTGCAACGGGCTGTCAAGTCGACGACTGCTGCCGGATCAATCGCTGTGCCGGGCGCTTCAGCCGGCAGCGGCTGCAGGACTGATTCGTTCAGGTCTCGCGTAGATGACTGCCCCCCGACCATATTGCTCAACGATTTCAGCGCCAATGCAGGCGCTATGACGATTGGGTTGGTGGACTGATTGGCAGAAACAGGAAACGCCTGAATCGCCGTATCGCGATAAAATTGTTTGTCTGATTTGGGAATCGGCAGCTTGACTTTGAAATGTTGCGGACCTGTAACGGTCAGTTCGCTAGATACATGTTTTTTGCAGGCCTGCTCCGGTTGGATCCACGGACCGCCCGCATTCCAGCCACTGCAAAGCATGGTACTGACGCCGAGCCCCAGTCGCTCCGCCTCCTTCAGCGTGTGCTTCCAGAGGTCACGCCATTCCGCGCTCATGTAGTTGGGTCCCTTGCCCGGCACGCCGGGACCACTGAGGCTATACACCGTCACTCCTGCCATACCTTGCGCCTTCAGTGCCTCCAAGTCGGCCGTGATGCTTTTTTTATCAACCTTGTCGCCCAACCAGAACCACCAAGTCCACATCCGCGCGGAATCCGGCGGCGTGACGAATTCCTGTTCAAGTGGCATGGGAGCCGCCGTGCCAACGCCACCCAGGCAAAAGGCAAGAATCATCGATACGGCTGACTTCAGGATGGTGTGCATGGCTTGGTGGATTGGAATGGAAGCTCGTTCCTAAACAGGCTAGGCAGCGGACAGATCTTCGTCCATGTGTAAAAACCAAGAAATTGCGACATTATCAAATGGCTGTTTTATGATCGTTCATCCATTTATGGCAATTATTTAACCCATAAACCTGAACAAGGGCTTTGGGTCCGACGATCACTAAAGTCCAGTTTTTGCGACTTGCTTGAAACCATGGATGCAGGCATGCTCGCGCAAGCCGTTGTTCCGCCATGACCGGAAAAAATCAATTTCACTACCACCCCGTGGATGATCATGCGTCGGAATGGGGGTTCTACCTGACGACCACAGGGCGGATCCTCGAACCGATCACCACCCAACTGCCTTACGGGGCCCACCCGGACATGTACATGTTCGATGTGAGCCCCGTGCGGGCCGACGCGGTGCGGACGAGATCACCGCGGGAATGCGGCCGGATCCTGCCCGAGTTCACGGTGGCCTACATTACGGAAACCCACGCGGTCTTTGAGTCGGACGAGACCGGCGTGGTCGAGTTTTATGGGCCCACCCTGCTGTTCCTGTTTCCCGGTGTCTGGCATCGCTATCGACCGGTGGGATTCAACAAAAACTGGCTAAACGAACGCTGGGTCGGATTCAACGGCGAGCTCGCCTACCGGTTGACGAAACAACACGCCATCACACCCGCAAGCGCTTGCCGTCCCGCCGCGAGGCCGGAGTTCCTGGCAGCCTCCTTCGACCGGTTGATTGACCGGGCCGCCGCAAATCCCGCAGCCGATCCGGTGCTGCTATCCATGCATGCCATGGATCTGCTGGCGGACTGCATCGAGTCCGCACGGGAAGGATCCAATGAGAACAGCGGGCGGTCGATGCATGAAGAGAAGCATGGCGAAGACAACTTGGCGGCGCGGATGCTCGATCTGATCTGGACGGGCAGCCACCGTGGCATGAGCACGGAACAGATGTGCCAGTTGCTCGGGGCGAACCGGCGCACGGTCGAGCGGAAGTTCCGAGAAGCGAGGGGACACAGCCTGCTCACCGAGGTGAACCTTTGCCGGTGTCGGCGGGCGCGGCATTTGCTGGAAAAGACCGACCTGCCCATCAAAAACATCTGCTGGCTGGCGGGCTTCAGCAACATCGAGCAGATGCGCATGAACTTTCTCCAGTATCTGGAAACGACGCCGTCCCAATACCGGCAAGCGCATCGCTGATGAGTGGATTGTTGCGACCCCCGTGGCATTCGCGGTTCCTTTTATTTGTTAGTCTCATGGCTTCCCTGGTGCAGGCACGCTGCCGTCCTTGCTTCCAGTCTGCTGAAGAATCGCCGCCTTGAGCGCCTCGGCGGCGTCCAGTTCGGGCGTGCGCAGGGCTTTGCCGTCCTCCGTCTGAAGCTCGGCACGCAGCATCCGCTGGGCGGCCTCGGCATGGCCTTGCGTCATGAAGTAACTCTTGCGGCGGTTAAAGCACCATTCTGCGGTAAAGGGGACTTGGAACAACCAGTAGGCGTGGTAGCGATCCACGAGGAAGGCGCTGAAGGTCCACATCATCGGGTATTCCGTGTGGCTCTTGAGAATCTTGCGGCGGAATTTTTCAAAACCGGCGCGATCCCCCACATCGAGCGCTAACAGAGAGGCCGCGGCGAGCACCGGGCCCGGTGCCTCATCTCCCCCACCCTCGGTCACAAGACGCCGGAGAATGTCCTTCGGATCGGACGATGGAGATAGAAGTTCCC
The DNA here is from genome assembly GCA_041306405.1 of Verrucomicrobiales bacterium. Taxonomy (GTDB): domain Bacteria; phylum Verrucomicrobiota; class Verrucomicrobiia; order Verrucomicrobiales; family Akkermansiaceae; genus Luteolibacter. The sequence continues at coordinate 14,066 of JBFZFJ010000182.1, forward strand.
CGCGTGCGACGCAAAACCGTGCAATCCCATCACAGCCTTTTGGAAAGCCGGCGCTCAATGCGGCTTTTGCTTCGAGCACGGCCGCCTCGAGTTGCCGGACATCCGAATCGCATTTCCACAAGCCCATCAGGGCGATGATCAACCGGTTGCGCACGATCCAGAGATCCGGTGCGGATGCATGATTGGCCATGGGCTTGCGGCACCAATCGACCGCCTTGACATAGTGTCCCTGCTCTCGGCCAAGAGCAGTCGTTGATGCATGGGAAACCCCTCGGATACAGACTGGGCCGCGCTTTCCACCAAGGGAAGTTGGTAGCGCATCGGCGGAGCCACGAAACAAGACTGAATCGATCGCAGAAGTTCCTCCGGCACACAGGTGCTGTCGCGTTTGATCGGCTGCACCTCCCCACCCTTGGCCGCAGCCTTGAGTTCGGGTGGCCGCGCGGAATCCATTCCCGCTTCGGGATCGATCACCAGGAATTCGCCGATCACCAATGAGCTGAGCTGGGAAATGCAACTCGGGAATGTCCACTCCCGCGACAACGCGGAATGGAACATCCGGGTGAAATCGAACACGGCATTCGCGGGTGTTGCATTCGCGGGCGCAGTGCCGCTGGGCGTCTCCGGCATGGTTAGGGAGGTGACTCCCGTGGGGCTCATCGTGACAATCCGCTGCTCGGAACGCGCGCAGGCATCATAGACCGGGTTGTTCTTGCCGCCGGGCAGACGCAGCACCTTCCAATCGACACCCAGGCTGCGCACAAACAATTCCCCCGCATCGGGCAGGTCATCGAGATTGATGCTCACGATCTCGAGACGGCCGGCCAGGTCCTGCTTGTGTTTCAGCGCCGCCGCCGCGATCCCTTTGAGCAGGGCCTCCCCTTTTGCGTTCTTGGTCCAGAATAAGAGCATCGTCGTGCGACCGAGCGCCTCCATGGGAAAGCGGACGGTTTTGCCGTCCGAGCACTCGAAGGTTCCGACAAACGGCGCGCCAATGACCTGACCGCCCAGCTTGTCGCGCTGGAACCTGATCATTTCCAGATCGTTGGCGAAACGCTTGTCCATCGTTTCCTGAAGGTAGCTGACCACGCGGATCTCGCCCAGTTCAAGGGCCATGACCAGCGCCACGCGCAAGGCTTTCGTTTCCACCGACGTGTTCCGGTAGCGTTCGAAAAACGACCGCAGGGCTTGGGCGCGCACCGCGTTGCCGGCTCCCTGTTTGGCGAGCTCCGCCTGCGACAGTATCAGATCGGCCTCAAGTCGCAGCTCGGCGAATGCATCAGGTGCCTTGACCAGTTCACGGCAGATATCTAACAAATTAGTCCGATGTTTCGCATCCTTGTCCAGGGAGACGAGCCGCTGACGCGCGCGGAACAGGAATTCGAGCGCGGGAAAGCGGGTATTATTCTCCGGATGCGCTGTCGCAAACTCCTCTGCATCGCGGATCACCCGGCGCAAGGCAAGCCGCTGGCGCGCCACGGAAGACTCCTCATTGGTGGCTTCCAAGGCCTTTTCCAATCCCGCAATGGTCTCCTTGGCCGCAGGCGGAGCATCTTGCGCCAGGATGTTAGACAATGAAACCATGAACATGGCCAGGCAGAACAGGGGACAGATTGCCCTTATGGCAAATGACAATCCGTGGTAAATCCACGCACACATTGCCAGAGGTTTTTTCCATTGGGTATTAGCGGTCATCGTGGTGGCAGCTGGCAGCCCTTTGCCCGGTTTTGTTAGGCGTTGGTCCCAAATCCAATACAAGCTTCCCGCCTTTTCTCACGTCCTGCCACAGGATCCACCATTGGTCCAGGGTCTTTCCGTTGAGCGTTGCGGATTGGATGTAGCGGTTTTCCGACGAGGCCTTGGGTGCCTCGATGACAAAAGTCGTGCCATCATAATGCTGTTTGGAAAGGTGCAGGGTGGTTTTCGGATACAAGGGGGCGCAGATTTCATAAGCCGGCTGAACACTGCAGCCACCGTCCATTTGAAAGAGCCCGATGGAAGACATCACAAACCACGAACTCATCTGGCCCTGGTCCTCGTCGCCCAGATAGGCGTCTTCGGGCTTGTATCCGTAGAAGGAGTCCAGGATGGCCCGCACCCATTTCCGGGTCAACCAAGGTTCACCCGCCCAGTTGAACAACCAGGAAACCTGCATCGTCGGCTGGTTCCCGTGATCCACCGCCGATGGAACCTTGCTATAGTCAGCGCCCATGGGGAAGGCGAAGCGCGTGGACTTGGATTTCTCAAAACCGTCGTTGAGTTGGCTGATGAAACGGTCGCGACCCATGAGTTCCACCAATCCCGGCACATCATGCGGCACGAACCAGGTGAACTGCCATGCATTGCCCTCGGTGAAGCCTTTCTGGGAATACGGATCAAACGGGGTCACCCAGTCGCCGTTGGCCTTGCGGGGTCTTGCATAACCGGTTTCCACGTCAAAGACGTTCCGCCAGTTGCGCGAGCGCTTCTCGAAGCGGGCTTGGATTTCTTTCTCGCCGATAGCACGGGCCAACTGGGCCACGCACCAGTCGTCATACGCATACTCGTTAGTGTTAGAGGCGTTGGCACGGTCCCATTCCAACTTGCCCCCCGGGCCAACCGGGCCATCGGCGGCCACGTAATTGAATTTCAGGTAATTTTCAAGATTCTCGTTGCCCGCGGCACCTCCGCCGGGAAGGTCGCGCCGCGGTAGGGTGGTCTGCATCTTGACGGACGCTTCCAGGATCTTGCGCGCATCCAACCCCTTGATGCCGTGCTGATAGGCGGCCACCATCAACGGTGCTAAGAATTTACTTTCTGCGGGAGACCCCTGAAAGAGCCATTGGGGCGGACCGGCCTGCCTGTCGTAGCCTTCCTGACCTCCATAGCCTCGGCGACGGAGGTGGCGTAGCCTGGAGGGCGGGGAAATGGGGATTGCGGTAGGGACCGCCGTTGCCGACGGCCCCCCGCGCAGATCCGTACGTGAAGAATTACCTCATACGGCTCCTGCCTTGAGTCGGGCGCGGAATCTTTGTTCTGGATATGGATGG